>JAZRFG010000024.1:0-2236 GCA_045661265.1 Eubacteriales bacterium | reverse complement strand
TCGGCAAAAGCGCCCCTGTCGTCATATCCATGTCTTTTCTTTTCGTTGCTGTCATTTCTTCCCCTTTCCGACCCCAAGTTCAAAAAAGCAGAACGGTTACAGCGCCATTATAGCACGCCCGTTGGGGCGTGTCAATACTTTTATAATATAAAAGTATTGATCTGTTTTGTGTGAAAAGGAGTGGATTTTTACAAAACACAAACATTTTACCAAACTTTCACAAGCGCAACAGGATTATCTTTTATGATAGAATGGAGCACATTTTCGTAAAAGGAGGTCTTGCCCGTGAAAAAAACGATCCGCGTCACAAACGCAAGGGGAAAATACGTAGATAGACAGATCAACTACATTCCCGTGCGCTATATCATCGCCGCCACGCTCACGATCCTTTCCATCCTTTCCATCATCGGGATCGTGGTTGCGCTTTGCTACTTCGTTCCCTATTTTTATCTGGCGGCGTGGGTCACAAGCATCGCGTGCCTTATCAAGCTGGTATCCTCGGACGACAACCCCGATTACAAGGTGCCCTGGATCGTGTTCGTGATGCTGCTGCCGATCGCCGGCTTTATGCTGTATCTGATGTTCTACTCGCGCAAGCTACACAAAAAATTCACCCGCCGCCTATCCGAGCTAAAGGCATACGACTTTGCTGCGAGCGGCAAGGGATGCGCGGCTTTTCCCGACGATCCCACAGCCGCGGCGCAGGCAAAGATGCTGACGCACATCGCGAGCACGTCGCTCTACACAAACACCGCCACCACCTATTTCCCCGACGGCGAGCAGGTGCGCCAAGCGATGCTTGCCGATCTGGAAACGGCACAGCATTTTATATTGGTAGAGTTCTTTATCATCGAGGAGGGGAAATTCTGGAACTCGATTTTAGAGATCCTTTGCCGCAAGGCGAAAAGCGGCGTGCGCGTGCAGGTCTGCTACGACGACATCGGCTGTATGTCCACCCTACCCGGAAATTACAGCAAGCAGCTGAATAAAATGGGGATCGACGCCACCCCCTTCTCCCGCCTGCGCGGCAACGCCGACAGCGAGTTCAACAACCGCAATCACCGTAAGATCCTCGTGATCGACGGCAGAGTGGGCTACACGGGCGGTGTCAATCTTGCGGACGAATACATCAACGAGGTAGAGCGCTTCGGGCACTGGAAGGACGTGGGGCTGCGCCTTGAGGGCGAGGCGGTCTTTGAGCTGACAAAAATGGCGCTTTGCGCTTTTGCGATGAACGCCAAACAAATGCCGCCGAGTCCCCCGGAGTGTTATCCCGCGCAAGCCCATCTGCCCCCGAACGGCTATCTGATCCCCTTCGGCGACGGCCCGCGCCCCCTGTATGCGCGCCGCGTGGGAAAAAGCGTGATCTGCGCGATGCTGAATGCCGCCGTGCGCGAGGTTACGATCACCACCCCCTACCTTATTATAGACAACGAGCTGTGCACGTGCCTGGAAAGCGCCGCACTGCGCGGCGTGAGTGTGCGGATCATTCTGCCACATATTCCCGACAAAAAGCTGGTCTTTGCCATGTCGCGCAGCTTTTACAAGAGATTGATGAGCGCGGGCGTTCAGATCTTTGAGTACGAGCCCGGCTTCATCCACGCCAAGATCTATCTTGTGGACAGCGCGTATGCGATGGTCGGCACGATCAATCTGGACTATCGCTCGCTGGTGCACCATTTTGAAAACGGCGTGTGGATGTATTGCTGCGATTGCATCCGCGATATCGAAAAAGATCTGCAAGCCACGCTGGAAAAGTGCATCCCCGTCACCGAGGACATGCTCAAAACGGGGCCGCTGCGTCGCTTTTTCCGCGCCATCGTGCGTATTTTTTCCCCTATGCTTTGATTCCCCTTGCCGCCCGCTTTGCGCGGGCGGCATTTTTTCTTTTTCTTTTCAAGATTAACAAATCACCAACAAAACGCAAAAAAGCCACCCACAACGGGGGAATATACTGTGGATGTAAAAAACAGAAAAGAAGCAACAAAATGAACAACAACGACCAAAAGTTTATCGCAGAAAAGATCCGCACGCAGTACGTGGAGAAGGAAAGCTCGAAGCTGGATGCACTTGTGGAGCTGGATAAGAGAGTAACGCGACCCGCCGACGTGCTCGGCTACAGCGCAGGCAGTGTGGGAGCGCTTGTGCTGGGAACGGGCATGAGCATGGTGATGACCGCGCCCGCCCTGATGGCGGCAGGCATTGCCGTCGGCATCGTAGGCCTTGCCGCCACCGC
>JAZRFG010000023.1:0-10475 GCA_045661265.1 Eubacteriales bacterium | reverse complement strand
TGCTCGGCGGGCAACCACGCGCAGGGCGTGGCGCTTGCCGCACAGAAAAACGGCATCAAATCCGTGATCTGTCTGCCCGATGGTGCCCCTATCTCCAAGGTCGAGGCAACCAAGAGCTACGGCGCCGAGGTGTGCTTGGTCGAGGGTGTTTACGACGATGCCTACCGCCGCGCGCTTGAGTTGCGCGACGAAAAGGGCTATACCTTCATTCACCCCTTTAACGATCCCGACGTGATCGCGGGTCAGGGCACGATCGCCCTGGAGCTGATCGAGCAGCTGGACAAGATCGACGCGGTGCTCGTGCCGATCGGCGGTGGCGGTTTGATCGCGGGCGTGGCTTATACGCTCAAAACCCTCAAGCCAGAGATCAAGATCTACGGTGTTCAGGCGGCGGGCGCGCCTTCGATGGCAAATTCCGTGCGCGACGGCAAGATCCTTCGTTTGCCCTCGGTTTCCACCATTGCAGACGGCATCGCCGTCAAGGAGCCGGGCAATCTGACCTATGAGCTTTGCAGCAAGTACGTGGACGAGATCCTCACCGTCAGCGATGACGAGATCTCGGCTGCAATCCTCGCCCTGATGGAGCAGCATAAGCTGGTCACCGAGGGCGCCGGCGCCGTAGCAGTGGCTGCCGCCATGTTTGGCAAGGTGGATCTTGCGGGTAAGAAAGCGGTATGTCTGCTTTCGGGCGGTAACATCGACGTGACGATCCTGTCGCGTGTGATCCAGCGCGGTCTTTTGATGTCGGGCAGAACCTGCCAGATGACCATCGAGCTTTTGGATAAGCCCGGTCAGCTGCTTGCCGTGTCTCGTATCATCGCCGAGCACGGCGGTAACGTGATCGAGGTGCACCACGAGCACGCGCGCGGCGGCTCGGACGTCAACGGCTGCTATCTGCGCGTGACGATGGAAACGCGTAA
Source organism: Eubacteriales bacterium (assembly GCA_045661265.1). Lineage (GTDB taxonomy): Bacteria > Bacillota > Clostridia > Oscillospirales > CAG-272 > Firm-07. Next base: position 9,555 of record JAZRFG010000023.1, on the reverse strand, counting down.
CTTTGCACACATCACCGAAATCCGCGAAGCGCTTGCCGCAAGCGGGCTTCGCGTGATTGAATAAGGAGGACGTTATGGCAGAAATGATCAAAATCTCCACCGACAAGGCCCCCGCCGCCATCGGCCCTTACTCTCAGGCCGTCAAGTGCGGTGATATGGTCTTTACCTCCGGCCAGATCGCTATCGATCCCGCCGTGGGTGACATCGTGGCAAAGGATATCGCGGGACAGAGCGAGCAGGTGATGAAGAACCTTTGTGAGGTGCTTCGCGCTGCGGGCTCCGCACCCGAGCTTGTGGTCAAGACCACCTGCTTCCTTGCCAACATCGGCGATTTCGCCGCTTTCAACGAAATTTACGGCAAATACTTTAGCGAAAAGCCCGCCCGCAGCTGTGTGGCGGCCGCCGCACTTCCCAAGGGCGCGCTTGTTGAGGTTGAGGCCGTGGCACTTCTCGCCTGATGGCAGAAAGGAAAAGATTATGAGCAAGAATATTGATTGGAGCAACCTCGGCTTTGGCTATATGAAGACCGATCTGCGCTACGTTTCCCAGTACAAGGACGGCGCGTGGGACGAGGGTAAGATGACCGAGGATAACACCGTGACTATCAGCGAGTGTGCCGGTGTTCTGCAATACGCGCAGACCTGCTTTGAGGGCCTGAAGGCGTACACCACCAAGGACGGAAAGATCGTTTGCTTCCGTCCCGATCTGAACGCAGATCGTATGATCGACTCCTGCGAGAGATTGAAGATGCCCGTTTTCCCCAAGGAGAGATTCCTTGAGGCGATCCGCAAGACGGTAGAGGCGAACAAAGAGTGGGTGCCCCCCTACGGCTCCGGCGCATCGCTTTATCTGCGTCCCTATATGTTCGGCTTTGACTCCGTGATCGGCGTCAAGCCCGCCAACGAGTATCAGTTCCGCGTGTTCGCCACGCCTGTCGGTCCTTACTTCAAGGGCGGCGTCAAGCCCCTCACCGTTCGCATCAGCGATCTTGACCGCGCAGCCCCCCGTGGCACGGGTCACGTCAAGGCGGGACTCAACTACGCGATGAGTCTTTACAACATCGTGGACGCTCACGACAAGGGCTTTGATGAGAACATTTACCCCGACTCCGAGACCCGCACCTATATCGAGGAAACGGGCGGCGCCAACATTCTGCTGGTCGCCAAGGACGGCACCGTCGTGACGCCCCTTTCGGATACCATTCTGCCCTCTATCACGCGTCGCTCGCTGATGTACGTGGCAGAGCACATTCTTGGCATGAAGGTGGAGCAAAGAAAGGTGCGCATCGACGAGCTGGATCAGTTCGTGGAGTGCGGTCTTTGCGGTACCGCCGCCGTGATCTCGCCCGTGGGCAAGATCGTGGATCACGGCCGTGAGATCGTGTACGGTATGGAGGATATGGGCCCTGTGACCAAGAAGCTGTACGATACGCTTCGCGGCATTCAGATGGGCACTATCGAAGCGCCTGAGGGTTGGATTGAAACCATCTGCTAATTGATTCGCGTGCGCCCTTTCGGCTCCGCCGTAAGGGCGCACGCGTATGATTTTTTGTTTGTCGCAAAAAAAGTTTCATTATTTATAAAATACCACTTGACTTTAGCGCTTTAATGTGCTAAAATATCCCTATCTTATGAAAAGGCGGTAGAAATATGAGCCATATCGACAATATTCCCGGCGCCGCGCGCCTGATGCAAGCGCTGCTTACTCTTGATACAAGGGAAGAGTGCCACGCGTTTTTAGAGGATATCTGCACGATCAAAGAGGTGCAGGATATTGCGCAACGCCTGGAGGTCGCCTTTATGCTGGATGAGGGAAAGAACTATCAGGAGATCTCGAAAGCGACGGGGGCAAGCACTGCCACCATCAGCCGCGTAAAAAAATGTCTGGTCTATGGTAGCGGCGGTTACCGCACCGCACTGGATCGCGCCAAGGAGCAAGGAGAGAAGCAATGACTTTGAATGCTAATATTTGCAGAAACGAGGAGCTGGCTGTTTTCCGTTTGCGCTCGCTGTATCGCGCGTGCGGCTACGCTCCCTATAAGATGAGCAAGTTTGAGGAATATGACCTCTACGCGCGCAACAAGCACTTTTTGCTCTCGGAAAACGTCATTACCTTTACCGATACCGACGGTAAGCTGATGGCGCTCAAGCCCGACGTTACGCTCTCTATCGTGAAGAATACCAAGGAAACGGCGGGTGAGGTGCAAAAGCTGTACTATGACGAAAACGTCTACCGCGTTTCCAAGGGAACGCGTGCCTTCCGCGAGCTCACGCAGGTGGGTCTTGAGTGCATCGGTGACGTGGACGATTTCTGCGTGTGCGAGGTGCTTGCGCTGGCCGCTGACAGCTTGGCACAGATCTCAGAGGATTTCGTGCTTGACGTTTCCGATCTTTCCTTGCTGGGTGCCGTGATGGACACCCTGCAGGTGAGTGAGAGTGCCAAGGCAGAGCTTTTGCATTGCATCGGCGAAAAGAACACACACGGTGTGCGCGAGATCGCGCGCCGCGAGGGTGCGGACGAGGCGGCGCTTGCCAAGCTCTGCACGCTGATCGGCTATGATCTGCCGCTTGCCAAGGGCGTTGCCGCGCTGCGCGCACAGCTCCCCGAATACGGGGCGCAGATCGCGCATCTGGAGGGCATTTGCTCGACGCTTGGCCCACGCGCCAACAAGGTGCGCTTGGATTTCTCTGTGGTCAACGATATGAGCTATTATAACGGCATCGTGTTCAAGGGATTTGTAAACGGCGTGCCCGCAGGTGTGCTGTCGGGCGGTCAGTATGACGGCCTGATGCAAAAAATGGGCCGCAAGGCGCGTGCCATCGGCTTTGCCGTGTATTTGGATCTACTGGAGCGCTTCGGCACTGCTGTCAGCGCGTATGACACCGACGCAGTGCTTCTTTACAAGGACGGTTGTGACCTGGCGGCACTTTCGTTGGCTGCTGACCGTATCCGCTCGCAGGGTAAGCGCACAACGGTGTGCAAAAAGCTGCCCGACGGGCTGAAATATAAGGAATTGTATGCATTTGAGAATGGGGAGGTGAAGACGCTTGAAGCCGATGCTTAACGTGGCACTGCCCAAGGGACGTCTTGGTGAAAAGGTCTACGCCATGTTTGAAAAGGCGGGGTTTGAGTGTCCCTCTATCAAGGAAAATAACCGCAAGCTGATCTTCGAGAATGAGGAGGTCGGTGTACGCTACTTCTGGGTGAAGCCCTCTGACGTGGCGATCTACGTCGAGCGCGGCGCCGCTGACATTGGCGTGGCGGGCAAGGATATCCTGCTTGAGTACGAGCCGGATATTTACGAGCTGCTTGACCTTGACATCGGCAAGTGCCGCATGGCGGTGGCAGCCAAGGAGGATTTTCGCAATGATCCGCAAAACACGCTCCGTGTGGCCACTAAATTCTCCAACATCGCCAAAAATTACTATGCTGGCAAGGGTCGTGAGATCGACATCATTCATTTGAACGGTTCGATCGAGATCGCACCCATTCTGGGGCTTTCCGATGTGATCGTGGACATTGTGGAAACGGGTACGACCCTGAAGGAAAACAACCTTAAGGTGTTTGAAACCATCGTGCCGATCAGTGCCCGCTTGATCGCCAACAAGGCAAGCTATAAGTTCAAAAGCGCGTCGATCGACGCCATTGTAGAAAGTATTCGTTGCCAGATGGAGGCAAAAAATGATTAAAGTGATGAAATACGGCGAGGTGCCGACAAGCGAGATCTTCGCACGCGTGGTCCCCGCCGTGAACGTAGAGCAGATCGTGGCGGAAATTCTGGCCGACGTCAAGGCAAACGGTGACAAGGCGCTGTATGCTTACTGTGAAAAGTTCGACAGGGTAAAGCTTGACGCGCTTGCCGTGAGCGAGTGTGAGATCGAGGAGGCGTTTGCCGCCGTTCCCGCCGAGTTTTTGGAGATTCTGCGCGAGGCGGCAGAAAATATCCGTCGCTTCCACGAAAAGCAGAAGCGTAACAGCTTTATCCTCAACGAACAGGACGGCGTGTTGATGGGGCAAAAGGTGATCCCCGTGGATTGTGCAGGTCTTTACGTGCCGGGCGGCACGGCGGCTTACCCCTCTACCGTGTTGATGGATGCGATCCCCGCCAAGATCGCGGGCGTGCCCGAGGTTGTGATGGTGTCGCCCCCCGGCAAGGACGGCAAGATTCCTGCCGTGATCCTGGCTGCTGCCAAGATCGCGGGTGTGGATAAGATCTTCAAGATCGGCGGCGCACAGGCCGTGGCCGCGCTTGCCTTTGGCACCGAGAGTGTGCCCAAGGTGGACAAGATTGTGGGTCCCGGCAATGCCTTTGTTGCCGAGGCTAAAAAACAGGTCTTTGGCACCGTTTCGATCGATATGATCGCGGGCCCCAGCGAGATCTTGATCCTTGCCGACGGCAAGAGCAAGCCGCGTCACGTGGCGGCAGACCTGCTTTCGCAGGCCGAGCACGATAAGCTTGCCAGCGCCGTGCTGGTGACGGACAGCGAGGAGCTCGCCGCGGCAGTTGCCGCCGAGATCGAGGCACAGATCCCTGCGCTCACGCGCGCCGAGATCGCCCGCGCGTCGATCGACAACAACGGCAAGATCATCGTCGCCCCCGATTTCCAAAAGGGCATCGAGATCACCAACGAGCTCGCCCCCGAGCACCTGGAGCTTTGCGTGGACAACCCCTTTGATTATCTGGACAAGATCCGTCACGCGGGCTCGATCTTTATGGGCAGAAACTGCCCCGAGGCGCTCGGTGACTATATGGCCGGTCCCAACCACACCCTGCCGACGGGCGGTACGGCAAAATTCTCAAGCCCGTTGTCCGTGGACGATTTTGTGAAGAAAACGCAATACACCTATTTCACGCGTGAGGCGCTTGCCAAGGTGGGCCGCAAGGTTGCCTACTTTGCCGAGAAAGAGGGCCTGACCGCGCACGCCAAGAGCGCCGTGGTGCGCTTGGAGGACTGAAATGAGCGTGTTTTTCAGTGAAAAATACAAGGCGCTGACGCCCTATGTGCCGGGCGAGCAGCCCAAGGAGCGCCGCTTTATCAAACTCAACACCAACGAGTCGCCTTTCCCGCCCTCGAAAAAAGCGCAGGAATACGCGGCCGCGGCGGCACAGAGCTTGCAGCTGTACTCCGATCCCACCTGTGCACGCCTTACGGCAAAGGTTGCCGAGGTGCTGGGTGTCGCGCCCGACGAGGTGCTGTTGACCAACGGCTCGGACGAGATCCTCAACTTCGCCTTTATGGCGTTCTGTGATGAAAAAACGCCCGCCGCCTTTGCGGACATCACCTATGGCTTTTATAAGGTTTTTGCGGCGCTGAACGGCGTGCCTTACACGGAGATCCCTTTGAAAGAGGATTTCAGCATTGATCCCGCTGACTATTACGGCCTTGGCAAGACCATCTTTATCGCCAATCCCAACGCTCCCACGGGCATCGCACTCTCGCGTGACGCGATCGAGGAGATTGTCAAGCAAAATCCGAACACCGTGGTCGTGATAGACGAGGCATACGTGGACTTTGGCGCCGAGAGTTGTGTGCCGCTGATCCGCAAATACAAGAATCTGCTCGTGACCCAGACCTTCTCCAAGTCGCGCTCGATGGCGGGCGCACGTCTTGGCTTTGGTGTGGCGTGCCCGGAGCTGATCGCAGACCTCAATACCATCAAGTATTCGACCAACCCCTACAATGTTAATTCCTTGACGCTGGCGGCGGGTCTGGGTACAATGGAAGATGAGGAGTACACAAGAAATAACTGCCAAACGGTACAGGAAAACCGCGAATATCTCGCGGGCGAGCTTGCCGCAATGGGCTTCGTGCAAACAAGCTCCAAGGCAAACTTCATCTTTGCCAAGCACCCCCGCGTTGCGGGCGAGCGCATTTACGCCGCCTTGCGCGAAAAGGGGATCCTGGTGCGACACTTTACTGCGCCCCGTATTGCGCAGTACAATCGCATCACCATCGGCGCAAGAGCGGATATGGAAGCTCTTGTGCGCGCATTGCAAGAGATTTTGGAGGAAGAAAAATGAGAATTGCTACGATTTCGCGCAACACCGCAGAAACCAAGATCAATATCGAATTGAACCTGGACGGCAAGGGCGAGAGCCGCATCGAAAGCGGCTGTGGCTTCCTTGACCACATGCTCACGCTTCTTGCTTCGCACGGTCGCTTCGATCTTGCCGTCGCCTGCAAGGGCGATACGCAGGTAGACGATCACCACACCGTAGAGGATATCGGCATCGCACTGGGCGAGGCGTTCGCCGCGGCGCTGGGCGACAAAAAGGGTATCACGCGCTACGGCAGCGTCACCATTCCGATGGACGAAACGCTGATCCTTGCCGCCATCGACCTTTCCGGTCGTGCCGGCTTTTACAGCACGCTGAATATCCCCGCGGAAAAGGTTGGCAGCTTTGACACCGAGCTTGTCGAGGAGTTCTTCCTTGGCTTCACCAGAGCCGCCGCTTGCACGCTGCACGTCCAGCAGCTGGCGGGTCGCAACAGCCACCACATCATTGAGGGAACGTTCAAGGCATTCGCCCGCGCGCTGCGCGCTGCCGTGGCGGTGGACGCTGCGTTCGCGAACGAGATTCCGTCCACCAAAGGGGTGCTTTGATGGTTGCGATCGTTGATTACGGCGTGGGGAACCTGTTCTCCCTTGCCAGCTCCTTTGCCGCCGTGGGCGCAGAGGTCGTTGTGACCTCGGATCCCACCTTGCTCCGTGCCGCCGAGCGCATCGTGCTCCCCGGTGTGGGTGCGTTCGGTGATGCGGCCGCCAAGCTGCGCGAAAGTGGGCTTGACCAAGTTGTCATTGAGCAGGCGAGGGCGGGCAAGCCCTTGCTTGGCATCTGCCTTGGTATGCAGCTCTTGTTTGAAAAAAGCTTCGAGTACGGCGAGCACGAGGGGCTTGGCCTTATCAAGGGCGAGATTCGCCCGATCGCGGACGTGATCCCCGCCGATTTGAAAATTCCGCACATCGGCTGGAACGCGCTTCACTTCGGCAAGGAAAAAAGCCCCCTGTTCCGCTATTTGAACGAGGGGGATCACGTGTACTTCGTGCACTCCTTCTACGGCGCCAATTGCGACGAGAGCGTGATCGCCACCTCCGAATACGGCGCAGAGCTGACCGCCGCCGTGGGTGATGGTAACGTATTCGGTTGCCAATTCCACCCCGAAAAGAGTGGGCGCGTGGGGCTTGCCATTTTGCGCGCATTCTGTGAAAAGGGGGCATAACGGTGTTAGTTTTTCCCGCAATTGATTTGTTTGACGGAAAGGCAGTGCGCCTTTTCAAGGGCGATTATGCCCAAATGACTGTTTATAACGAGAATCCGCTTGCTGTGGCCGAGGATTTCAAGCGCGCAGGTGCTACTTGCTTGCACGTGGTGGATCTGGAGGGTGCTAAAAGCGGCGAAACGCCGAATATTGACACCGTTACGGCACTTTCCTCTATTGAGGGGCTGTTCGTCGAGGTCGGCGGCGGTATCCGTAGCATGGAAGTGGTCGACCGTTATCTTTCGGCGGGCGTGGATCGCGTGATCCTCGGCACGGCTGCCGTGAAGGACGAGGCGTTCCTTGGTGCGGCGGTGGAGAAATACGGCGAGAAGATCGCCGTCGGCGTGGATATCAAGGACGGCTTCGTTGCCATCAAGGGTTGGACGGAAAAGTCTGATCTTGAGGCGATGGCGTTCTGCGAAAAAATGCAAGAGATCGGCGTGCGTACGCTGATCTGCACAGATATTTCCAAGGACGGTGCGATGCAGGGCGCCAATCACGCGCTTTATGCCGAACTTTCCCGTCGCTTCGGCGTGCAGATCATCGCCTCAGGCGGTGTGAGCTCGATCGAGGACGTGAAGAAGCTTGCCGCCATCGACCTTTACGGTGCGATCATCGGCAAGGCGTACTATACGGGTGCGATCGATCTTAAGGAAGCAATTGAGGTGGCGTCGAAATGATTACCAAAAGAATTATTCCTTGCCTTGACGTGCGCGCAGGACGCGTGGTCAAGGGTGTCAATTTTGAGGGCGTCAGCGACGTATCCTCTCCTGTGGAGCTGGCACGCTATTACAGCGACAACGGCGCGGACGAGCTGGTGTTTTACGACATCACCGCTTCCTTTGAGGGGCGCGCGCTGTTTACCGATATTCTGCGCGAGGTCGCCAGTTCGATCTTCATTCCGCTCACCGTGGGCGGTGGCATCAACACTGTCGAGGATTTTGATCGCGTGCTCAAATGCGGCGCGGACAAGGTCAGCGTGAATTCGGGCGCGATCCGTAATCCCGCACTCATCGGCGAGGCGGCCAAGCGCTACGGCGACCAGTGCGTGGTGCTTTCCGCGGACGTGAAGCGCGTGGACGGCGTGTTCCGCGTGTTCGCCAAGGGCGGGCGCGAGAATACGGGCATGGAGGCCATCGACTGGATCCGCCACTGTGTCAACGAGGGCGCGGGCGAGGTCGTGGTCAACTCCATCGACACCGACGGTGTGAAGCGCGGCTTTGACATTGAGCTTCTTTCCCGTGTGTGTGACGCTGTGTCTGTTCCCGTGATCGCCTCGGGCGGCGCCGGCAATATCGGACATTTCGTGGATCTGTTCCGAGAGGTGCCGACCATTGACGCGGGCCTTGCTGCCTCGATCTTCCATTTCCGCGAGGTCGCGATCCCCGATCTCAAGGCGGCGCTGAAAAAAGAAAATATCCCCGTAAGACTGTGAGGTAGAGAATATGCTGAACATTGATGAGTTGAAATTTGACGAAAAGGGTCTGATCCCCGCCATCGTGGTGGATGCCGTGACCAAGAGAGTGCTGACTCTTGCCTATATGAACCGCGAGAGCTTGCAGATCACGCTGGAAAAGGGCCTCGCCTGCTTCTTTAGCAGATCCCGCCAGAAGCTCTGGCTCAAGGGCGAGACCAGCGGCAACTATCAGCACGTGGTGTCCATCACCGCAGATTGCGACAAGGACGCGCTTCAGGTGATGGTAGAACCCGAGGGTCCCGCTTGCCATCTTGGCACGACCTCCTGCTTTGAAAATCCCGTTTACGTCAACGAGGAGAACCCCGAATTCTCTCTTGAGATGCTGATGAAGATGCTGGAGGGCCGCAAGAACGAGAAAAAGGAGGGCTCCTACACCACCTATCTTTTTGAAAAGGGTATCGACAAGATCCTCAAAAAGGTGGGCGAGGAGTGCACCGAGGTCATCATTGCGGGCAAGGCAGACGACAAAAAGGAAACGATCTATGAGATCGCAGACCTTGCCTACCACGTGATGGTGCTGATGCTGCAAATGGGGATTTCTCTTGAGGATATCCACCGCGAGCTTGCCTCGCGTCACGTCATTGACCACAAGGTCAAGCAGGAAAAAATGACGGGCGATAAGAAATAAAAAAGCACAAAAGGGGACGGCGACGCGTGTCGCCCTCCTTTTTTTTAGTTGGCGCTTGTCGGGAAGTGTCGGGGATAATATGGAATAAAAAAGGAATATCAAAAAACAAAAATGGAATAATTTAGAAAATAATTAGAAAAAGTAAAATAAAATCTGGAAAAAACGAAGAAACGCGAAACGACTCGAAA
>JAZRFG010000022.1:0-15667 GCA_045661265.1 Eubacteriales bacterium | reverse complement strand
GAGGACATTCTGGAATACCGCCAGGTGACGAAGCTCAATAGCACCTATGCCGAGGGGCTTCTCAAGCAGATCGAGGCGGACGGGCGTATCCACACGGTGTTCAAGCAGACGGGAACCGCCACGGGGCGACTTTCGTCCGCTGAGCCGAACCTGCAAAACATCCCGATCCGTACCGAGATGGGCAAGGAGCTGCGGCGGTATTTTATTCCAGAAAAGAACGATTATTTGTTAATTGACGCGGACTACTCGCAAATCGAGCTCCGTTTGCTTGCCGCGCTCTCTGAGGACGAGCAGATGATCGGCGCGTTTGAGAGCGGCGAGGACATCCACACCGCCACGGCGTCCACCGTGTTCGGCGTACCGCGCGAGCTGGTCACGCCCGACCTGCGCAAGCGCGCAAAGGCGGTCAATTTCGGCATTCTGTACGGCATGGGCGCGTTCAGCTTGTCCGAGGATCTGCACATCTCGCTTGCCAAGGCAAAGGAGTATATCAACAGCTATTTTGCCGCCTACCCGAGCATTGACGCCTACCTCAAGGGCGTGATCGAGCAGGCGTACCGCGACGGCTTTGTGACCACGCTGTTCGGTCGCCGCCGCTATATCCCCGAGCTGAAGATGCAAAACAAGAATATGCAGCATTTCGGCGAGCGCGTGGCGATGAACAGCCCCATTCAGGGCACCGCCGCCGACATCATCAAGATCGCGATGATCCGCGTGGCAGAGAAGCTCAAGGCAAGCGGGCTTGACGCGCGGCTTGTGCTGCAGGTACACGACGAGCTGATCGTGGAGTGTCACAAGGATGCGGCAGAGAAGGCACGCGACATTCTTGTCACCGAGATGGAAAACGCCGTTTCGCTGGCCGTGAAGCTGAAGGTAGAAGCCGCCACGGGCGAGAACTGGTACGATACGCACTGAAAAGAGGATCTTTATGAAGAAAAGCGTGAAAATATTGCTTGTTTGTGCGCCGATCCCTTTGTTTTTGATTTTGGCGGTAATTTTCTGCTGTATGCAATACAATGTGTACGAGCTTACACCTATAATCTGCGAATGTATGCTGGGATCGGATGTTACTCCAAAAAGTTTTGTTGCAAACCAAGGTGAAGGAACTACGATTGAATTTGAATACACCTATGCCAAAGTGAACGCTGATGGAAACTTGGTGCTGATTTTAACTAACGAACAGCGAAATGCGTGGAAAAACAAACTCGTGTTACTGCAAATTCTGAGCAGAAAATGGCAGGATAAGAAAGATATCGGCGTTGATATTATCGAACAAGAAGACGTTATACAAACTCTAATTATTGAGCCGGGGCTGTCTTGCGGCTTGGAGCTTTCAGAGGATTACAAAACCGTTATCGCTGAGCCCGGTGACGATAGCTTCTATTATCAGTGGTTTGTGACGATGGGCATTCTAATGCAATTCTTTGACGGTGTTCCCAGTGACGAAATTTGTGTGGAGTATATAAGATACGGCGCAGACGGTACCATTGTAAGGCATCTTTCTTGGCCAGAAGATGATGCAATTATTTGGCCGGGAAACGCGGATAAATAAGAACACAGGCACGCGCCGTGGCGCGTGCCTTTGCTTTTGTCTTAGTCTTGTTTCGGTGCAAGGAGCTTTAAGATCTCGAAAATAGAGCCGATGGGGATAAGCTGGATATCCGCCTTGATCCCGCGCTTTTCCAGGTTTCTTGCGGGCACCACGGCGCGGGTGAAGCCAAGGCGCGCGGCCTCCTTGACGCGGTGGTCAAGCCCCGAAACGGCGCGGCACTCGCCCGAAAGACCCAGCTCGCCGATGGCAATGAGGTCATCGGGCACGGCGCGGTCGGTAAGCGAGGAGATCAGCGCCATCGCCACCGCCATATCCGAGGCGGGCTCGTCCAGGTGTAAGCCGCCGATGACGTTGAGGTATACGTCGTTTTGCGAAAAGCGAAGCCCGAGGCGCTTTTCCAGCACCGCAAGAATGAGGCACAGACGGTTATAATCGATACCGTTTGAGGTGCGGCGCGGTGCGGGGAAGGTGGTGGGGGACACCAGCGCCTGGATTTCCGCGATCAGGGGGCGCGTGCCCTCCATCGTGCAGACGGCGCAGTTGCCGGGCGTTTGCTTGGGTCTGCCGTCCAGCAGCATTTCCGAGGGGTTTTCCACCTCGCAAAGTCCCTCGTCCGTCATTTCAAACACGCCGATCTCGTTGGTGGAGCCGTAGCGGTTCTTGATGGCGCGAATGATGCGGTAGGTCTGCTGACGCTCGCCCTCAAAGTAGAGCACCGCGTCCACCATGTGCTCCAGCACCTTGGGACCCGCGATCGTGCCCTCCTTATTGACGTGGCCGACCAGAATGACCGAAATATTATCGCTTTTCGCGCGGTTAATAAAGGCAAGGGCAGTTTCCTTGACCTGTGTGACCGTGCCCTGTGTCGAGGAAATGGCACTGCTGTAAATCGTCTGGATCGAGTCCACGATCAGCACCTCGGGTTTTACACGCGAGATCTCCTCTAAAATATGTTCAATATTTGTTTCCGTGAGGATCGAGAGGTTTTCGCCCTGCACGCCAAGACGCTCGGCGCGCAATTTTAGCTGTCCGTCAGATTCCTCGCCCGACACGTAAAGAACCTTGCGGCGCTTGCCCACAATGTCGGAGATCTGCATGAGCAGCGTGGACTTGCCGATGCCCGGCTCGCCCGCAAGCAGCACGACGGAGCCCAGTACAAGGCCGCCGCCAAGCACGCGGTCAAGCTCGCCAAGACCTGTGGCCGTGCGGATATAGCTGGGCATCTCCATTTCGCGGAAAGGGACGGCCTTGTGCTTGCCCTCGCGCGCGGTAAGCGCACGGCGTGCCGTGGGCGCTTCCTTGACGCCGAGATCCTCTACGTCCTCAACAAAGCTGTTCCATGCGCCGCACGTGGGGCATTTGCCCATCCATTTGGGAGAGCGCGCGGTACATTCCGAGCAGATATAAACGGTTTTCAGTCCCTTCATTTCGACCTCCAAAGCGTTTTTCTACACCCATTATACTACATTTTCTCTTTCTTTTCAAGTGTAGCCGTTCAAATTCTCGCAGATCGCGTCAAATAGCACAAGTGCGAGCTTCCTTTGATAAGTAGCGTCGCAAAGTCGCTCGCATTCCGCGGGCGTGGAGAGAAATCCGCACTCCACCAGCACGGCTGGGACTTCGGCGTGGCGCAAGAGATAAATGCCGCTGGTAGCGGCCTTGGTGCGGCGGTTGTTATCGGGCTGAAGATGCTCCCTTACCGCGTCCTGAATTTGCTTGGCAAGCGTTGCAGAGCGCTCGTCGTTTTGTGAATACCACACCTGTGTGCCCTCACAATTTGCCGTGGGGAAGGTGTTCATATGGATACTTACGAGAATGCTTTGCGGATATTTTTGTGTGTATTTGACGCGGTTTTCAAGGTCGCTTTGCTTTTTGTGCCCCTTTTTTGTCCCCGCGTCGTAAAGCAGTTTGTCCTCGGTACGCGTTTGTATCACCGTATAGCCCGCGCCGCGCAAAAGATCCGAAAGCATTACCGAAACTGTGAGATTGAGGTCCTTTTCAAGCACGCCGTTCCTGCCGCCGGCGCCCCCGTCCTCGCCACCGTGTCCTGCGTCTATGATGATCACAGGCGCTTCTTTTTCCTCGGCAGAAGCGGGTAGCGCGAAAAGCTTACGCTCTACGCTATAAAAAAGCGAGGAAAAGAGCAGTCCACAGCACAAAAACAGGGGAAAAAAGCCGATCATACGTGAAGCTTTCATCAAAACACCTCTCAAATTCTTGACACAATTCCTTGACGGAGAAGAGATTTAGTGTTATAATCTATGTGTTAGGATGGTGATAATATGAAAATTACCGAATTGTTGAACAGAAAAACGCTTTCCCTTTCCTTTGAGGTCTTTCCCCCGAAGACACAGAGTAATTTTGAAAGTGTCAAGCACGCGACCGAGCAGATCGCCGCGCTGCACCCTGCATTTATGAGCGTGACCTACGGTGCCGGCGGCGGCACCAGCCGCTTTACGCTGGATATTGCGCAGAACATCATGGAACATCACGGTGTGCCGAGCATCGCACATTTGACTTGTGTTTCCTCCACGCAAGCGACTGTTCGCGAGCAGATTGCGCGCATCAAGGCGGCGGGCATTGAAAATGTTCTTGCATTGCGCGGCGATATTCCCGCTGAGAAAGCGAGTGAGGAGCGCGCGCACTGGGACTATACTCACGCCGTGGATCTGGTGAGGGAATTGAAGGCACAAAACCCCGATTTTTGCGTGGGTGGCGCCTGCTATCCCGAGATCCACCCCGAAAGCGCCGATCAGCGCACCGATATCCGTTACTTAAAAGAAAAGGTGGACGCGGGGTGCGAGTTCCTCACGACCCAGATGTTTTTTGACAACAATCTGCTCTATAACTTCCTTTACAAGATCCGCGAGGCGGGTGTGACCGTCCCCGTGATCCCCGGCATCATGCCGATCACCAACGGCAACCAGGTGGCGCGCGCTATCGCGCTTTCCGGCTCCTTCGTACCCCAGAGATTCAAGGCGCTGGTGGACAAGTTCGGCAGCGATCCCGCCGCGATGAAGCAGGCAGGCATTGCTTACGCGACGGATCAGATCATCGACCTGTTTGCCAATGGTATCACGCACGTGCACGTGTACTCGATGAATAAGCCCGACGTCGCCGAGCGTATTCTTCACAACCTGTCGGATATTTTGGGAAAATGAGTATTTTAGTCAAAACGGACGGACAAAAAAAGGCGGTCTGGGGCGTTTTTGATCTGACGATCAACGGTGATATCTGCGACCTCGGCGCCTTTGCCGTGCGCTCGCGCGACCTTGCCGCGCATCTTGCGGGTTGCAGGCGCGTGATCCTGTTTGCGGCAACGCTGGGGGCGCTTTTCGATCGAGAGCTGCAAAAGCAAAGCAAGCTTTCCCCCCATCGTGCCTATCTGCTGCAAGCACAGGGCACGAGAGAGATTGAGTCGTTTTGCGATATGCTTTGCGCGGAATTTGAAAAAGAGCAAGGCGCTGCGCTTCGCACGCGCTTCAGCCCCGGGTACGGCGACCTATCGCTGGATGTGCAGCGCGAGGTCTTTCGCGTGCTGGAGCCCGCACGTCGCATCGGACTTTGTCTGAACGACAGTATGGTGATGTCCCCCTCAAAATCCGTTACTGCATTTGTGGGAGTAGAGAAATGAATAAATTCAAATCTTTTTTAAGTGAAAATATCGTCCTTTTAGACGGGGGCATGGGCACGCTGCTGCAAGCGCGCGGCCTTGCCGCGGGCGAGCTTCCCGAACGCTGGAACCTCACGCACCCCGAGGTGATCGTGGATATTCAGACGCAATATTTCAACGCGGGAAGTAATGTGGTATGCACAAACACCTTCGGCGCCAATGCGCTGAAATTTGAGGATGCCGAGCTGGAAGCGATCATCGCCGCCGCCATTTACAACGCCAAAACGGCGCGCGAAAAAAGCGTGGCACCGCAAGAGAAATTCGTGGCGCTGGACATCGGCCCCTCGGGCAAGCTCTTAAAGCCGCTGGGTGACCTTGATTTTGAGGACGCCGTGGCGCTTTTTGCCAAAACGGTACAGCTTGGTGTGAAGCACGGTGCGGAGCTTGTCGTGATTGAAACGATGAACGACAGCTACGAAACCAAGGCGGCGTTGCTTGCCGCGAAGGAAAACTGCGAGCTGCCCGTGATCGTGACCAATGCCTACGGTGAGGACGGCAAGCTGATGATGGGTGCGAGCCCCGAAGCGATGGTCGCTCTGCTTGAAGGCATGGGCGCAGACGCGATCGGCGCGAACTGCTCCTTGGGTCCCGCCCAGCTCGTGGGCGTCGCCGAGGCGCTTGTGCGCGCGGCAAGCGTCCCTGTGGTGTTGAAGCCCAATGCGGGGCTGCCCGTGCTGCGCGAGGGTGAAACCGTTTTTGACGTGACCCCCGCGGAATTTGCGCAAATTCTTGCCGATCTTGCCGCCAAGGGCCTTCGCGTGATGGGCGGCTGTTGCGGTACCACGCCCGCGCATATCACCGCCTTGCGAGAGAAAACGGCGGGGCTTACTCCCGTATCGCTTTCGCAAAAAAATAAGACCGTAATTTCTTCCTACACCCACGCCGTAGACTTTGAAAACGCGCCGATCCTGATCGGCGAGCGCATCAATCCCACGGGTAAAAAGCGCTTTAAGCAGGCGCTTTTGGAGGGAGATATGGATTATATTCTTGCCGAGGGCGTGAAGCAAGAGGAGGCGGGCGTGCACGTGCTGGACGTGAATGTGGGTCTGCCCGACATTGACGAGGTGTCGATGTTGCGAAACGCCGTTTGCGAGCTGCAATCCGTCACCGCCCTGCCGCTTCAGATCGACACCGCCGATCCTTGTGCGATGGAAGCCGCGCTTCGCCGCTACAACGGCAAGGCGATGGTCAATTCGGTGAGCGGCAAGGAAGAGAGCATGCACGCCGTGTTCCCACTGGTGAAAAAATACGGCGGTGTGGTCGTAGCGCTCACGCTGGACGAGCGGGGAATTCCCGCGGACGCCACGGGGCGCGTGGAGATCGCGCAAAAGATCCTAAAAACCGCCGCCACGTACGGTATAGCCGCCAAAGACATCGTTTTTGACACGCTGGCGATGACGGTCAGTGCCGATCATCACGCGGCGCTTGCCACTCTGGGGGCGCTTTCCCGCATCCGCCACGAGCTCGGCTGCCATACCTCGCTTGGCGTTTCCAATGTGTCCTTTGGCTTGCCGCAGCGCGATGCGGTCAATGCCACCTTCTTCACCATGGCGCTGACAAGCGGTCTTTCCGCCGCCATTATGAACCCGTA
Organism: Eubacteriales bacterium; assembly: GCA_045661265.1. Taxonomy (GTDB): domain Bacteria; phylum Bacillota; class Clostridia; order Oscillospirales; family CAG-272; genus Firm-07. Next base: position 8,851 of record JAZRFG010000022.1, on the reverse strand, counting down.
TTCCGGGGAAATGATGAAAAGCTATTTCGCCTATCGCGCGCTTGCCGGCAAGGACGAGAACTGCACGGATTACGTGAGTGCCGCGCAAGGATTTGTCGCGACCTCTGTCATCGAGAGCGCTGCTGTGCAAAAAAGCCCCGAGGAATACGGCTCGGAGCTGCAAAAGGCGGTCATAAAGGGATTCAAGGAGCGTGCGGGAGAGCTGACGCGGGAATTGCTCAAAACGCTGCCTCCCTTGGAGATCGTAAACCGCGAGATCATTCCCGCACTCAACGTCGTGGGGGACGGATTTGAGAAAAAAAGTGTGTATTTGCCGCAGCTTTTGATGGCAGCGGAGGCGGCCAAGCACGCCTGCGAGCAGATCAAGTCGCATTTGTGCCAGGTCGAGGAAAAGGGCGCGGATAAACCTCCCTTTGTGCTTGCTACCGTGCACGGCGATATTCACGATATCGGTAAAAACATCGTCAAGCTCCTACTTGAAAATTACGGATTTTCCGTGATCGATCTTGGCAAGGACGTGCCGCCGGAGGCGGTCGTTGAAGCGGTGATCAAACATCGTGCGCCCTTTGCTGGGCTTTCTGCGCTGATGACCACCACCGTGCCGGCAATGGAGCGTACGATCGCGCTTTTGCGCGAGCAGGCGCCCTTTTGCCGCGTTGTGGTAGGGGGTGCTGTGCTGACGGCGGATTTTGCCGCAAAGATCGGTGCACACGCCTATGCCAAGGACGCGATGGAGGCGGTGCGCTTTGCACAAAGCAATCTGAAATAACAAAAGCGCGGATGCAGTTGCATCCGCGCTTTTGTTTGATCTTACAGAGATTCGAGATAATCGACCACGTCGCCAACGGTAATGAACTTGTTGGAGTCCTCCTCGGCGATCTCGATGCCGAACTTTTCCTCGCACATCAGCACAAGGTCAGCAAGCTCGATCGAATTGATGCCAAGATCGTTGGAAAGCTCTGCCTCCATCGAAATATCCTTCTCATTGATCTGCAGCTCGTCAACGAGCAGTTCCTTCAGCTTTTCGAACATAACAAATCCTCCGATATCCCCAAGGGGGGATTGATAGTGATACTACCATTATAACGAAAAAAAAGTTTTTGTCAAGACCTTTTTGGTAAGCGTTGACAGATTGGCGCTTTTTGTCGTATAATAGGGCAGAAGTGTAAAAAGGGAGGGGAGAATATGGCTTTATTTTACAAAAGACCGTTGGCGTGCGCCTGCGCGTGCTTTATGCTGGCGGTTTTTTTGAGCTATTTTGCTCCCATTACCCTTTGTTTTATTCTTGTTTGTGCGCTCCTTGTTCCCGCACTGGCCCTTCTTGGTGTTTGTCTTTTTCGCCACTTCAGTTATCTCAAGCTGTTTTTGCTCCTTATGATCATCGCTCTTTTGCTCGGCCTTGCTCGTACCGCCTGCGATCGGCTTGGCGTGCAGGAAGCGCGCGAGTCCGTCGGGGAGGAAGCGGTGGCCGCGGAGCTTGTGATCACTGACGTGCTTTATCAAAACACCTACGGCGCGGAGTTCCTGGCGAGCACGGAAAGTGTTTGTGGAAAAGAATTCACAGAGAACATGGTCCTGCGCTTTTCCTTTGCCGCTCCATTTGGCGTGGGGGATCGTATCCGGGGCGAGTTCCTTTTGCGTGATCTTGATTTCGAGGCGTACAGTCAAGACGCCGAATATCGCTATTTTTCCGAGGGTGCCAAGCTTTTGCTTGTGGCCGAGAATACTCCCGCGCTTGCTTTGCTGGAAAGCGGCACAAACACGCTTTCCGCCAAGCTCTCTCGCTTGCGTGCCATAGCCGCCTTTCGTATTGCAGATACGGTTGGCGGTGAGGAGGGAAAGCTGCTGGCCGCGATGCTGCTTGGCACCAAGGACGCGCTCTCTGACGCCACCGTGCGCGATTTCCGCCTTTCCGGCGTTTCGCATCTTTTGGCACTTTCCGGATTGCATCTGATGATCCTTGTGGGGTTGATCGAGCGCTTTTTGTGCCTTGTGCGTGTCCCCAAGCGCGTGCGAATTGCCGTGATGTTGCCGCTGTGCTTATTTTATCTTTTGCTCACGGGGTGCAATTTTTCCTTGCTTCGCGCGATGCTGATGCTGGGGGCGGTCTACCTTTCCTTCTTACTGCGCGAGGATAACGATTCGCTCACCGCACTCTTTGTAAGCGCCGCTCTCATTCTCGCCGTGACGCCGTTTGCCGTTTTCTCGCTGTCCTTTCAGATGACGATGCTGGCAACGCTTGGTATTCTGTCCTTTTCCAAGTTCCATACGATGCTTTGTCGCGTGCTTCCCGCCCAAAGAGGATTGTGGGGCGTGCCGCTTGGCGCTTTGCGCGTCATGCTTTCCTCGCTTTTGATCACGATTTCGACCACACTTTGCCTTTTGCCCGTGCTCTGGCTCACCGTCGGTTCTTATTCTTTGATCACACCGCTGGCCAATCTTGTGCTTGTGCCTCTGGCACCCCTACTGCTGATCAGCGCCGTTGTTTGCCTTGTGCTGCCGTTCTCTGTATGCGGGAGTATTGCTGCCTTTGCTGCAAGGATCGCGTTACTACTCACTCGCTTTTTCGCGTCCTTTGATCTGATGCTCTCGCTTACGCGTGATTACGTGCCTTACGTTTTGATCCCCGTGTTATGCCTTGGCGCGCTTTTGCTGCTCTTTGACCTCAAGCGTCGCTGTTGGATTGCTCTCACGCCTCTTGCTGTGGCAGTTGCGGCGTTTGCTGTGGCGATCCCCATCGCCAATCACGTGGGAAAAGCGCAATTGCAGGTGACCTATCGTGGCGCGGGGAAAAACGAGGGATTGATCCTGGTACAAAATGAATCTGCCGTGCTTTGTGATCTCTCCGCCTCAACGCTTACCCAATGGCGTGCGAACTGGTATGCGGCACAGGATATGGGCGCCACCCAAGTGGAGGCGCTGATGCTGACTCATTATCACAGCAAAAGCGTGAGCGCTCTCTCCCGCTTTGCCAAGATCGTATATCTTCACGCGCTGTGGCTGCCAGAGCCGCAAACGAAAGAGGAAAGCGATATTTTCTTGCAGCTGACGCAGACTGCGCAAGAACTTGACGTGGCGGTCACAGTCTATAAGCACGAGCACGCTCTCAGTGTGCTTGCGGGCGGCATGATGACGCTGCAAGCACCGCTTTGGGCCTCGCGCTCAACAGAACCCGCTTTTTCCCTTAGCGTGACGTTCGGCGAGCAAACACTTTGCTATCACACGGCGGCGCTTTCTGAGTATTTGCGCGGGCAGGGAAAAGCACACGATTGCGCGGCCACTCACCTGGTGCTTGGCGCGCACGGTCCCGTGCCGCACGCCGCCGTGGAGTTTGCGCATACAAGCTCTCTTTCCAGCGTGCTGCTGGGCAGCGAAAGGGTGCTGGAGCTTATAAAGATGCTGGAGGGTCCGTTATATTACGTCTATCCCGACAAGCATACCTACGTTTTGAAATAACCCCCGTGAAATAACAATATTCGACACCAAACCTCGTGTCGCGCATAGGATAGTAGCAGGAGCCCTTTTTCCGGCTCTGAATTCTCATAAGGAGGAAAAATCCTATGGCAGAAAACAAGTTTTCCTGCGGCGGGAGCGGCGTGTCGCGCGAGGCCTTTGGGCTGGAAGCGGGCAGGATCCTGGATGCCTGTCGCGATCGGGATTGCTTTGAGGATGTTCGCGTATATCTGTCCGCCTTTGGCGAGGATCTTATCGCGCGTACGGGCAACGTGCGCGTGAAGAGCGCGCGTATCTGCGGCGCGAATATCGTCACCGAGCCGGTGCAGTTCAACCTCGGCTTTTACTCTGTTGACGTCAAATTTTATATCGGCGCGACCTTTGAGGTGTGTGTGCCCCTCGGGAACGCACAGGAGTTTGAGGGCGTGGCCGTGGTGGAAAAGCGCGTGGTGCTTTACGGCGGTGAGAGCAACGTCAACGTGTTCCGCAGCACAGAGGGCGGCAGCTATTGCGCGATCCCCGAATTCGTCTGCTGTGCTAAGAAGCACCCCGAGGCAGTCGTTGAGGTGTTGGATCCCGTGGTGCTTGGCGCCCATATTCTGGATAATGCCGACGAGTGCCATTGCTGCTGTTGCTGCTGTGATATCCCCGAGCAGATCGCGAATCGCCAGGGGAACGTGCTGGTGGACGGTGGCGACGGGCGCTATTTGGCCATTTCTCTCGGCCTTTTCTCGGTCGTGCGCTTGGTGCGTGACGGTCAGTTCCTCGTGCAGGCAAGTGAATACTGTCTGCCCGACAAGGAGTGCATTTCGCAAAACGAAAATGACCCTTGCTCCACTTTCCGCCATCTTCCTTTCCCGACCTCTGAGTTCTGCTCTGTGGCGGCAAGCGCCCCCTTGCAGACGCAAAACGGCGGCAATCGCCGTTGTTGCGGAAATTGATCCTTTTATCCCCGACGAAGCACGCTTCGTCGGGGATACTCTTATAGGGATTGATTGACAACACGGTGTATTTCTGTTATAATAAAAGTAACGTGAACATAAGGAGTTGTATGATGCAAACGTTACAGATACAGACGCTTTGCCAGGCGCAGCGCCACTTTTTTGAAAGCGGGGAAACGCTGCCCGTGTGCGCTCGCCTGCAAGCGCTCAAAAAGCTGAAAAACGCCATCAAGACGCGGGAAGCACAGATCCTGGCCGCCTTGCACGCCGATCTTGGCAAAAGCGAGATTGAGGGCTATATGTGCGAGGTAGGCATGGCCTTGTCCGAGCTTTCCTTTATGCTTCGTCATACAAAGAAGCTTGCAAAGGAAAAACGCGTCCGCACTCCCATGGCGCAGTTTTGCTCCAAAAGCTATCAAAAGCCCGTGCCCTATGGCAACGTGCTGATTATGAGCCCGTGGAATTATCCCTTTTTGCTGACGGTTGGCCCTTTGGTGGATGCGATCGCCGCAGGGAACACCGCCATCGTGAAGCCCAGTGCCTACTCGCCCGCCACCTCGGCGGTCATAGCCGAGCTGATCGCGGAATGCTTCCCGAGTGAGTACGTGGCAGTCGTTACGGGTGGTCGCGCGGAAAACGCCGCGCTTCTTTCGCAAAAGTTTGATATGATCTTTTTCACGGGCAGTCAGAACGTGGGCAAGGAGGTTCTGCGCGCCGCGGCCGAGCATCTTACCCCTGCCGTGCTGGAGCTTGGCGGCAAGAGCCCTTGCATCGTTGACGAAAGCGCAGACGTCAAGCTTGCCGCGCGCCGCATCGTATTTGGAAAATTCCTCAATTGCGGGCAGACCTGCGTGGCGCCCGACTATATTCTTTGTCAAAAGAGCGTAAAATCCGCGCTGATCAAGGCCATTCGCGCCGAGATCGGGCGTCAATTCGGTCAGCAACCGTTGAAAAACAAAAATTACGGTAAGATCATCACACCAAAGCACTTTGCGCGACTTTGTGATCTGATTGATCTCGAGAAGGTGGTCTGCGGCGGCGAGCTTGACGCCGATGCGTGCCGTATCGCCCCCACGGTGATGGATCGCGTCACCTTCGATGACGCCGTGATGCAGGAGGAGATCTTCGGGCCTATTCTGCCGATCCTCACATTTGATCAACCGGAGGAGATCCCCGCGCTTCTTGCAAACAAGCCAAAGCCGCTGGCGCTGTACCTCTTTAGCACGGACAAGCACGCCGTCAAGCTGATCACCTCGCGCGTGCGCTACGGTGGCGGCTGCATCAACGACGTCGTTATCCACCTCGCCACCGACCGCATGGGATTTGGCGGCGTGGGAGAAAGTGGGATGGGCGCCTATCACGGCAAGGTGGGCTTTGACACCTTCTCGCACACCAAAAGCATTGTTCACAAGCGCAACTGGATCGACCTGCCGATGCGCTATCAACCCTACAAAAAAGGCGGACTTTATGAAAGGCTGCTGCGATTTTTCTTGAAATAAAGGGGGAAAAGGATGTTAAAACGTTTTTTAAGCTATTATAAGCCGCACAAGAAGCTGCTGGTGCTGGATATGCTTGCCGCGCTGCTCATTTCGCTCACGGGCATGGTCTATCCCATCATCACGCGCACGATGCTCAACGACTTCATCCCCAATAAGCTCTACAATGCCATTATCATAGCGGGCTGCGTGGTGCTGGGGCTTTACGTGCTGCGGATGTTCCTGCGCTATTTCGTGCAGTATTACGGGCATCTGATCGGCGTTCGTATGCAGTCACAGATGCGCCGCGACCTGTTCGGGCATCTGGAAAAGCTGCCGTTCCGTTTTTACGACAATAACGAAACGGGACGCATTATGACGCGTATCACGAGCGACCTGTTCGAGGTCTGTGAGCTTGCGCACCACGGCCCCGAAAACCTGCTCATCAGCTCGGTGATGCTGGTGCTTTCCTTCGTGTATCTGCTCACGATCGACTGGATCCTCACGCTGATCGTGTTTGTCTGCGTGCCCTTTCTGATCCTCGTTTCCTATCATTATCGTAAGGCGATGAAAAAGGCGTTTCAGGCGCGCCGCAAGAGCAACGCGACCATCAACGCCGCCGTGGAGAGCAGTATCACGGGCATCCGCGTGACCAAGGCGTACACCAACGCCGACCGCGAGATGGAAAAGTTCGTTAAGGGGGATATCGAGTTCGTCAACTCCTCGCACGATGCCTATGATGCGATGGCAAAATTCCACGCTTCCACGTCCTTTATCACCGACGTTTTCAACGTCATCATTCTGATCGCGGGCGGTCTGTTCCTTTACGCGGGACGCATCAATTTTGCCGACTATTCCACCTTTATCGTATCCGTGAACCTGTTTATCGGTCCTGTCACCACGCTGATCGGCTTTATGGAGCAGTTCCAGAATGGCGCGAGCGGCTTTAAGCGCTTCGTGGAGATCATGGAGGAGGAGCCCGAGATCGAGCTGCCTGACGCGAGAGAGCTCACCGACGTGCAGGGCGTGCTTGATTTCAAGAACGTGTCCTTTTCCTACGATGAGAGCAAAGAGGTTCTGCACAACGTCGATCTGCACGTGGAAAAGGGGTGTAAGCTCGCGCTGGTCGGCCCCTCGGGCGGTGGCAAGACCACGCTCTGCCACCTGTTGCCGAATTTTTACCGATTGGAACAGGGAAGCATCTGTATTGACGGACAGGATATCCGTGAGCTGAAGCTGGACAGCATCCGCCGTAATATCGGTATCGTGCAGCAGGACGTGTTCCTGTTTGTGGGCACGATACGCGAAAATATCCTTTACGGTCGTCCCGACGCGAGCGAGGAGGAGATGATCGAGGCGGCGAAGCGCGCCAATATCCACGATTACATTACCACGCTGGAAAAGGGCTACGATACCGAGATCGGCGAGCGCGGCGTGAAGCTCTCTGGCGGTCAGAAGCAGCGCCTTTCCATCGCGCGCGTCTTTTTGAAGGATCCCGCGATCCTCATTCTGGACGAGGCGACGAGCGCGCTGGATAACACCACCGAGGTGCTCATTCAGCAGGCGCTGGACGAGCTGTGCCGCGGGCGCACCACGCTGGTGGTGGCGCACCGCCTTTCCACCATCCGCAACGCCGACGAGATCGCCGTTGTGATGGACGGCAGGATCACCGAGCGCGGCACGCACGAGCAGCTGATGGCGGCGGGGGGCACGTATAAAGATCTGTACGCGCTGCAATTCCGCGACAACGATACCTTTGAGTAAAAAAAGGCAAAAATTTAAAGATTTTTTCTCTTAATTAACGAGGCGTTTTTTATGAAAACTTCAAGAAAAATCGTAGTGACTGCAGCATTGTTTTGCCTTCTAGTAGCACTTATTATTGGCGTTTTTGTGTTCAAGTTGGTTAATTGGCATATTGCCAAAAACGATTTTTACCATGCTATCGAAAACAATGATATCGACAATGTTCGTATTCTGCTAGAAGAATATCCTTCTTTGGCAAATAGTACGCGTGACCCCATACTTGGTTTTTTGTTACAGTTGTTTATGGATTACAGAGAGTCAAATGCACTAATTTGTGCTTTGCACTCGCATGCCGATTTGGAGATGATAAAGCTTCTGGTGGGAAGTGGCGTCGATGTAAACAAGCATCCTTTTGGAAATAACAAAGATTTTCCGATTTTGCTTGCTTTAAGATTGGGAGAATATGAGACCGCTTTGTATTTCATTGACGAGGGTGCAGACCTTCATATTAGAACTCAAACAGAAACGGCACCATATAATCTTCTTTATAGTAGCGATAGAGAAGGCGTAGATAAAAAACTGCAATATCAATTGTTTTTGTGCATGATGGAACAAGAGGTATGCTTGGATCCGCCTGCCAAAGGAGACTTTGAGGGGAAGCCTTTTTTGCATATGGCTTGTAAAAATGCGGATATTTTGGAAGCTTTATTTGCAATTTCGGGATTTGAAGTTGATATTAATGCAATTAATAACATTGATTCGGTAAAAGTAACAGCTTTGATGATAACTGTTTGCCGTCAAGATTATGAGGCGTGTGAACTTTTACTTGCTCATGGTGCAGACACGAAGATCAAAGATCAATATGGGAAAACGGCATATGATTACGCGTTGGAGTTGGAAGATCAAATTTTGATCGAGATGCTATCCAAGTAATAAAAAACAATAGTTTCAGCCGCCATTCGTGTTACGCGCGGCAATTCCGCGACAACGATACCTTTGAATAAGAAATACGGCATAACCCAAGCGGTTATGCCGTATTTCTTATTCGCCGCGGCGGTTCTTGCGCCAGCGGAAGGGCGAGCAATGATAGCGCTCGCGGAACTGGTTGTGGAAAAAGCTGGTGTTTTCATAGCCCACAGCGATGATGATATCGCCCACGGGCAGATCCGTTTCTTCCAACAGACGAATGGCCTCGCGGAAGCGTTCCTCCTGCAAAAGGCGGCTGAAGGTCGTGCCGCA
>JAZRFG010000021.1:0-1498 GCA_045661265.1 Eubacteriales bacterium | reverse complement strand
CACAAGCCCGACGGCACCGGCTGGGGCACCGGCATCAAAAACCCCAAGGATCCCACACAATACGCCCTGAAGATCTCGATCGCCGACACGTCCTGCGTGACCTCGGGCGATTACGAGCGATACTTCACCGTTGACGGCGTGAAATATCATCACGTCATCGACAAGGACACCCTGATGCCCGCCACCTATTTCAGCGCGGTCACCATCATTACCCCCAACAGCGGTCTTGCCGACGCGCTCTCTACGGCTCTGTTTTCTATGAGCTATGAGGACGGTCTTGCACTTGTAAACAAGATCGGCGGCGTGGAGGTGCTTTGGATCTGTGCCGACGGCGCACAGCACCAAACGCCGGGGTTTGCTTCCCTTTTGATGGAATGATCGCCACTAATTTTGAAAGCAATAAATGAAAATATATAGACCAACAGGAGGAAAACGGTTTTGAAAAAGGATATTTCATGTTTGCACGTGCCTCATAACAAGCACACGGCAGAATGTGTTCCCGTCCGCATCGAAACGCCGGCAGAGGTCGTTCTGCCGATGAACATGCACTCGGGTCACGACGCCGAGCCCATCGTCAGCGTGGGCGACCACGTTAAGGTCGGTCAGCTGATCGCAAGGGAAGAGGGACGCTTCTCCTCTCCCGTACACGCCACCGTATCCGGCACGGTCGTTGAGATCGCGCCCATGGCAACCGCCAACGGCAAGCAGACCCTTGCGATCCGTATTGAAAGCGACGGCAAGATGGAGATCGCCGACACGGTGAAGCCCCCCGTGCTCACCGACTGCGACAGCTTCCTGCAGGCAGTGCGCGACGGCGGTATCGTCGGTCTTGGCGGTGCGGCTTTCCCCACCTGGGCGAAGTTCAACGAGGCAACCAACCCCGACTATAAGGTAGACACCGTGCTGGTGAACGCCGCCGAGTGCGAGCCCTATATCACCAGCGACCACCGCATGATGCTGGCTCACCCCGAGCTGATCGCGGACGGCATCGAGTACCTGCGCAAGTATATGGCAGAGTATCTGGGCGATGCCGTATTCAAGATCTGCATCGAAACCAACAAGGCAGATGCGATCGAGGTGCTGAAGAAGACCTTTGAGGGCAAGGATTACGTCGTGATCCACGAGCTCAACACCATCTACCCTCAGGGTGCCAAGCAGGTCATGCTTTACAACGCCACCGGCCGCGTTGCCGTTGCCGGCAAGCGCTTCCCCTCCTTCGGCGCGCTGATCATCAACGTTTCCTCTCTTGCCAAGATGGCAGAGTACCTCAACACGGGTCTGCCCCTCGTGGACAGAATCGTGACTGTGGACGGTCCCGCCGTGGACAAGCCCCAGAACCTGATTGCTCCCATCGGTACTCGTATCAGCGAGCTTTTGAAGATCACGGGCCTCAAGGCAGAGCCCGGCAAGGTCGTTGTCGGCGGCCCCATGAACGGTACCGCGATCTACTCGGTAGATGATCCCATCGTAAAGGTTTCCAATGCTGTGCTCGTATTCG
>JAZRFG010000020.1:0-3173 GCA_045661265.1 Eubacteriales bacterium | reverse complement strand
GATCACCTTCATCGCGTCCACGCCTGCGGCGTAGCCGATCACGGTGAACACAAGCGCCACGCCGTAGCCCGCGAGCACACCGATGATAAAGGGGATCAGCTTGGTCATTCTTTTGCCGTAGGTGGCGCAAAGCATGACCGTCACGAGCGTGACAAGGGCACACACAAGCGAGAGCCAGATGCTGCCCGACATGATGAACGCGCCACTGTCATTTTGCGGTCCGTAGGAGAAAATGTCCTTCACCGCGGCAGAGGCAAGGGAAAGACCGATCAGCGCCACGGTGGGGCCGATCACGGCGGCGGGCATCAGCTTGTTGATCCAGCGCACGCCCGCATAGCGGATCACCAGCGCGATCACAACGTAAACAAGACCCGCAAATGCCGTGCCCATCAAAAGTCCCAGATAACCGAGCGACGAGGAGACTGCACCCGCAAAAGCAGCGGTCATTGAGCCGATGAAGGCAAACGAGGAGCCAAGGAACACGGGGCTCTGGAATTTGGTGAAAAGCTGATAGACCAGCGTACCCACGCCGGCACCCAGCAGCGCAGCCGAGGCAGACATGCCGTTACCCACGATCGCGGGCACGGCGATGGTGGCGGCGATGACCGCCAGCAGCTGCTGGAACGCGAAGACGATCATCTTGTTGAACTTGGGTCTGTCCTGAATGCCATAGATCAGATTTTTAGCCATTTTCTCTCCTTTTTTCTTTCAAAATATTTTATTTTGCGACAGTTTTCTTCCCCTCTATTGTAGCACAAAAAAGGGGCAAAAGTCAATTCTTATTTTTGGTATCAAGGCGTTTCTTTTCGCTCCCGCGCCAAGCAAAAAAAGGGCCGCCTTTCGGCGGCCCTTGGGGTTATATTGAGATGAGATCTTGCTCACGCTTTACGCTTTACGCTTTGCGCTTTTTGATCAGCAGCACAGCGACACCCGCGATGACAGCGGCGCCGCCCACGGACGGGATCAGGATCAACAGTCCGGTGGCAGACTCGCCCTCCTCGGTGTAAGCGTCGCCGCATACCGAGCAGGTATGAGTTACGTAACCGTCAGCGGTGAGGGTGGGCTCTGTCACCACAGAGTCGTAATCACAATCCTCGCTCAACTTGTGCGTTGCGTCATTGGCGCAAACCTTGGTGTGCGTTTTGTTGTCGTCGTTGGCAGTCCATTTGCCATAGGCGTGACCCGTTGCGGGCTCGCCCTCCTCGGTGTAACCGCCGCCGCATACCGAGCAGGTATAGATAATCTCACTGCCTTCGGTGCAGGTAGGAACGCTCACCGTGAACTCGTGAGCGCAGTTCTGGGTCACCTTGTGCGTTGCGTCATTGGCGCAAACCTTGCTGTGCGTGTGGCCACCGACATCGGCGATCCAGTTGCCATAGGCGTGGCCGGTTGCAGGTGCGCCCGCTTCGGTGTAAGCGTCATGGCACGCTGAGCAGGTGTAGGTGGTATAACCGGCAGCGGTGCAAGTGGGTGCGGTCACCACGCTCACATAAGCGCAGTTCTGGGTCACCTTGTGCGTTGCATCGTTTGCGCAAACCTTGGTGTGCGTCTGGCTGCCGGCGTCGGCGATCCAATTGCCATAAGCGTGGCCGGTTGCAGGTGCGCCCGGCTCAGTGCAAACGCCATCGCACACAAAACAGACACGAGTAAGGGAACCGGCCGCGGTACAGGTAGGGGCGACGACTCCAACAGTCACGTAAGCGCAGTTCTCACTCACCGTGTGCGTTGCGTCATTGGCGCAAACCTTGGTGTGCGTCTGGCTGCCGACATCGGCGATCCAGTTGCCATAGGCGTGGCCGGTTGCAGGTGCGCCCGCTTCGGTGTAAGCGTCATGGCACGCCGAGCAGGTGTAGGTGGTATAACCGGCAGCGGTGCAAGTGGGTGCGGTCACCACAGCTTCATAATCGTGCTCGCAGAGCTCAATCTCGGTCACAGTCACGTTGGTCGAGCTGTTGGGCAACACGTACGCGGCGCCGTTGGTGAGGGTCACGTTGTTAACGGTCATATCGATCGCACCGCCGGAAGCGGACTTCGCAATGGCAGCATTGGTCATGGTATTGATCACGATGATGTTGGCTTTTTTGTTGCCAACGTATACCAAGTATGCACTGGAAGAAGGAGTGGGAACGGAAATGGTACAATCAATGAACGTCAGGGTTTCACCGCTCGAAGAGCCGCCGGAGCGCTCGATCGCGCAGGTGTTAGCGGAGCATACAATATCCACATTGTCGAACGTGAGCTCTGCGTTTTCGTAATAGACAATAGAGTCATAATCGGCATCTAGGACCAGCTTCATATCCTTGAACGTCAAACTGCCGTCATATACCTGGAAGCCCTTATAGTACACAGTCAGCGTCACGTTCTCGTTCGCACCCGTAATAGTGAGCGATTCACCGTCATCGACGTGCTTGACCGTTTCCTCCATTTGTTGGAAAGCGCTGGCGTTCTTCAACAGCACGACCTCGGGAAGGCCGTTTTCCAGCGCCTCGATCACAGCGGTGTCAAAGCTCGTGTAGTAGTAGGTGTGCGTGCCATAGGTGATGGAAGCAACGTGTGAAGTCGTCTGCACGGTAGCACCGGTCAAGGGGAGCTCGATGTACTCCTCGCACACGTCACAGAAGAAATCCTTATCCTCGTCCGTGTGTCCGGGTGCGAGCTCGTCTACTTCGGTATAAACGTCACCGCACGCCGAGCAGGTGTGGGTGGTGTAACCGTCGGTCGTACAGGTGAGAGGAGTCACCACAGACACGTAAGAACAATTCTCGGTCAATCTGTGTGTTACGTTGTTTGCACAAACCTTGCTGTGCGTCTTGTTGTCGCCGTTGGCGCTCCAATCGCCATAGTCGTGGCCAAACGTGTTGCACGTTTCATCGTCCTGCGGAGCCATGTGCGCGCGGATCCACGCCACGTTTTCCACCCAGCCGATACCAAGGCTGTTATACACGGTACCGGACGCGGTGACCACACCACTCGTCGTGTTGTTGAAATCGGCGCAGCCGTGCCCGCCCGTGGCAAAGGTTCTCATTTCCGCCTCGGAGCCGCCGTTTTTCAGCTGCTCGACCACCTCAACCATCTTCAGATACGGCGTTGCGTTATCATTCGGCGCGCCCCAGATCTTCACGGGAACGCTGGCGGTCTTGACGTAGTCAAAGTTCGTATAAATGTCCGTTCTG
>JAZRFG010000019.1:0-1563 GCA_045661265.1 Eubacteriales bacterium | reverse complement strand
GAGCGTTTAGCCCCCGAACGGGTGGCGAAAACGCTCTTTTTTTGCAAATCGCTTGCAAAGCGTGGCAACTTGTGGTAGAATAGAGGAAAGTAGGAAAAGGAGCGCGTTTGCCGTGAAGCATCTGTTTGATCTGTTGAAATGCCCCGTATGCGGGGCGCGCGTCGCACGCGAGGGCGGCACGCTTTTTTGTGAGGGGGTGCGTCGCCATTGCTATGACCTTTCCGGTGCGGGCTACGTCAATTTGGCGGGTGCCAAGCAAGCGGGCGGAGGAGATGACGCCGCACTGATCCGCGCGCGCACGGCTTTTCTCACAAAGGGGCACTATGCGCCGATCGCTGCACGCATTTGTGAGATCCTTGATAAGTTCTGCAAGGGTGGCACCGTGTTGGACGCGGGTTGCGGTGAGGGCTATTATGCCGCGCAGATGGCAAAGGCGGGCTTTTCCGTTTTGGGCGTGGATCTTTCTAAACGCGGCATCACCCATGCCGCAAAGCAAGCGACGCGCGAGGGGCTCTCTGCCCTGTTTGCCGTGGCGGGGATCTTTTCGCTTCCCGTGGCGGACGCGAGTGTGGACGCCGTGGTCAGCTTGTTTGCTCCCGTTTGCGAGGAGGAATTTTTGCGCGTGCTGCGACCGGGTGGCCTGCTGATCCTTGTGGGCGCGGGCCCCGAGCATTTGTTCTCGCTCAAGCGCGTTCTGTACGACACGCCCTATCAAAACGATCCCCGCGCCGATCTGCCGCAGGGAATGACTTTGCTTGGCAAAGAGCGCTTGCGCTATACCTTTGCGGCTGATACGCCCACCTTGCAGGAGCTTTTTGCGATGACTCCCTATTTTTACCGCACCTCAAAGGCGGGGCAGGAACGCCTTGCCGCCACCACCTTGCTTGACGTGGACGTGGACGTTGAGATCGCCGTGTACCAAAAATGAAAAAAGCCGCCGAAAGGCGGCTTTTTTCATACCGTTATGGGGTTAATCGAATGCAATGGGTGTGTTGTGGACGGCCGCGCGGGGGCTTGCCATATAGGGGGCAACCTCCTCGCGCCAGCGCAGATAGTGCGCGGTGGTTTTGTGGAACTTGGCGGCCTCCTCGTCGGCAAAGACCTCGATCAGGGTGAACTTCGTGGGGTCGTCGTTGCTCTGCAGCACGTCAAAGCGCACGTTGCCGGGCTCCTTGCGGGTGTTGTCGTGGTTGTAAACGGTGATGGCGCGGAACGCTTCCACGTTTTCGGGCTTGACGTCAACGTATACCAAAGTAGCGATCATTTTTGTTTCTCCTTTATGTTGGACTTTATCGGGTGCGGCGGTGCCGCCCCTTTCTTTTTCTGGCGCAGAGCCACGCGCCGCAAACGCTGGCGGGCAGCATCAAAAGGCGAAGGAGCAGCGTGAGCGCGCCGTTTTCAAAGGAAGATGGCGCGAACAGCGCGGGCAGGGAAAGGATCAGCATCAGACACAAGCCCTCGAAGGCGCCGCACAGCAGTGGCGCGCGTCGCGCATAAAAGCGTGTGGCCAGCATGCCGCCTATCGCGCACACAAGGTAAAGCATCGCAAGTCCTGCGGGCGTG
>JAZRFG010000018.1:0-5734 GCA_045661265.1 Eubacteriales bacterium | reverse complement strand
GCTTGCACACCAGGCGCAGGGCGTGGGAATTTTCGCGCAACGCGCGAATACCCTTTCGGGTAGTATTTCGCGGAGCCCTTTTTTGGCCTACCCTTTGGATAGAACCTTGCGCTTTGCCTTGCAAAGTGCGAAGGTTCGGTTATCCCGCGCAGAGCAGCGCCCGCGGGCGACCAATGGTCGCCCCTACAACACGAGAGAAAAGCCGTCTTGTCAGCGCTCCACCTACAAAGAAAGCGAATAGCCGTTTCGTCTGGGTTTGACGTCCTGTTTTTCTTTCCCTTGACATGCGCGCGGAAAACGGGTATAATAAAAGCAGGAAATATAAGGAGGAATACTTATGTTTGCAGAATTTATCGGCAACGTCAACACAGTATTTTACAGCTATCTTCTGATCATCTTGCTGATCGGCGGGGGTCTTTACTTCACGATCCGCACCCGCGGCGCACAGTTCACGCTCTTCCGCGAGCAGCTGCGTGTGGTCACGGAAAAGCCCGCGGACGGCAAGGGTGTTTCCTCGTTTGGCGCACTGATGGTGTCCACCGCCTCGCGCGTGGGCACGGGTAATATCATCGGCGTTTCTACCGCGCTGTGCCTTGGCGGCTTTGGCTCTGTCTTTTGGATGTGGGTGATCGCTCTCATCGGCTGCGGCTCCGCCTTTGTGGAAAGCACTCTTGCGCAGATCTATAAAAAGCGCGGCGCAGACGGCTGCTACGGCGGTCCCGCGTACTATATCGAAACCGCACTGAAGTGCCGCCCGCTTGCCATCGTCTTTTCCGTGCTTTTGATCCTCACCTACGGTGTGGGCTTCAATATGCTCGCGTCCTATAATCTGCAATCCACCTTCCAGGCGTATGAGTTTTACAATCCCACCTACACGCCTTGGATCATCGGCGGCGTGGTTGCCTTGGCGGTTGCCTACTGCCTGTTCGGCGGCGGCAAGAGATTGCTTCAGATCACGGGCGTGCTCGTCCCCGTGATGGGCGTGGCGTATATCGGCGTGGCACTGGTCGTGATGGCGATGAATATCACGGTGCTCCCCGCCGTGTTCGGACGCATCTTCTCCGAGGCGTTCAACTTCCGCGCGATCTTCGGCGGCTTTGGCGGCTCGTGCCTGATGTACGGCATCAAGCGCGGACTTTTCAGCAACGAGGCGGGTGTGGGCTCGGCGCCCAACGCATCGGCCAGTGCTGAGGTCAGCCACCCTGTAAAGCAGGGTTTGGTGCAGACGCTTTCCGTCTTTATTGATACCATTCTGGTCTGCTCCGCCACCGCCTTTATGTGCATGTGCTCGGGCGTCGAGCCCACCGAGGCGCTTTCGGGTGCGCCCTTTGTGCAGGCGTCGCTTTCCGCCACGCTCGGCGGCTTCGGCCCGATCTTTATCACCGTGGCGATGGTGCTGTTCGCTTTCACCACGCTGATTGGCAACCTGTATTACGTCAATCAGTCCTGGAGCCACGTGCTCGGACACGCGCCGAGCAAGACGTTCCATTACGTCTATTATGTGATCGCGTCGGGGCTTATTTTCCTTGGCGCGGGTCTGTCGGCGGGTCTGCTTTGGGACGTGGCCGACGTGATGATGGGCCTGATGACCGTGATTAACATTCCTGTGATCGCGATTCTCGGCCGTTACGCCTATCGCGCGCTTGCGGACTATAAGCGCCAGCGCAAGGCGGGCGTGGATCCCACGTTCCGCGCAAGCGACGTCGGCATCACCGACGAGCTGGACTATTGGAACGAATAATGCTCGCAGCAAAAAGCGCGGGGAAGCAATTTGCTTCCCCGCGCTTTTCTATACAAAATTGCGCTGTATTCGCGCAAAAAGTATGCGGTGTTGAAAAGCCCGTGCGCCTGCGGGGGCTTGCCCCCACCTTGACAAAAGCACGAAATTGTGCTACACTTAAAAACAGAGGATGGGTACATCCTCTGTTTTTTCAACAGAAAGTGCAAGGGGGGGGCCGTATGGATATTTTGCTGCAAGATGGCGAGCGCGTGGACGAGATCAATGACCGCGTGCGCCTCATTCAGCGCGAGCGCGGGCTCACGTTCGGCACCGATGCCTACTTGCTTTCCTGCTTCTGTCGCCCCGCCAAAGCGGCGCGCGCGGCGGATCTTGGATGCGGCACGGGCGTGATCTCCCTGCTCCTCGCGGCGCGGGAGCGCTACGCGAGTATCTTCGCGGTCGAGGCGCAAGAGAGCTTTGCCTCGCTTGCCGCGAGAAACGTGGAACTGAATGGGTTTTCTCACACCGTTTCCGTACTAAATTGCGATGCGCGCGCGCTTTCTTCCGCGGATTTCGACGGGGAACTGGACGTGATCGTCACCAACCCCCCCTATATGCGCGCGGATAGCGGCTATGCCTGCACCCACGAGGAAAAGCAGATCGCCAGACACGAGATCCTGGGGGATCTTGCTGACTTTACCGCCGCGGCGGCGCGTTGCTTGCGCTATGGCGGCTCACTTTACGTGGTCTACCGCCCCGACCGCTTAGAAACGCTGTTCGCGGCACTGCGCACGGCGAAATTCGCGCCCAAGCGTATGCTTTTCGTGCAGGACGCCCCCGAAAAAGCGCCCTCGATGGTGCTGTGCGAGGCGCGCCTTGGCGGTGGCGAGGGGGTTGCGGTCCTGCCCACGCTGATCCTGCGCGAGAGCGCGCAAAACGGCGCCCCCCTCACCCCGCGCGCCCAGCGTATCTACGATACGGGTTGGATCGAATAAGCAAAAAGCGCAAAACACGTACCGTTATAGTCCTAAATACGTCAAAATCCCATTGTACACGCCGCGGGCGAAGAGCTGTGGCTGCTCGCTCATCAACCGCGCGTCGCGGGAGTTGGTGATAAATCCAAGCTCGACCAGCACCGCGGGCATATTCGTGCGCTTGAGCACGTAAAGCGAGGGGCGGGTGAACATGCCGCGATTCGGCAGCCCTGTTTGTGCCTCCAGCCCCGCGAGGATATCCTCGCCGAGCGCGAAGCCGCGGCTGCCCCTGGAATAGGCGAATGCCTCGCTGCCCGTGGCGGCAGAGAGCTCGGAGGCGTTGTTGTGTAAGCTGATGAAATAATCCGCGTCCCAGCTGTTGGCATCGTTCACGCGTGCGGCGAGACTGGAGGCGTTGGAGCTGCCCAGCTGCGTTTGCGGCGTGGGGCGGGAAAGCCGCACCTCGAAATTGCCGTTCGCGCGCAGCAGTGCCGCCAGCTCCTGCCCGATGGTATACACGATGTTCTGTTCGCGTAAGCCGTTTCCCTCGGCGCCCGCGTTAGGGTTGACGGGGTTATGCCCCTGATCGATGTAGATCTTGATCGCCACAATATGACCTGCCTTTCCTTGGCATTTGTTTTCAGTATATGCAAGGCAGGAGATAGGAGTTTCTATGCCGCAAACCGAAGAAAAAAATCGCGTGCTGGGTGGCACGCTGTATCTGGTATCCACGCCGATCGGAAACCTTGCCGATCTTTCCGAGCGTGCCATCAAGGTGCTTTCCGAGGTGGACTTTATCGCCGCCGAGGACACGCGCAATTCGCTCAAGCTCCTCACGCATTTCGGTATCTCCAAGCCGATGGTGTCCTATCACGAGCACAATAAGCGCGAGCGGGGCGAGCAGCTGGTCGAGCGCTTGCTCTCGGGCGAGAGCTGTGCGCTGGTGAGCGACGCGGGCACGCCCGCGGTGAGCGACCCCGGCGAGGATCTGGTCGCGCTTTGCGCCGCGCGCGGCGTGCCCGTGACCGCTGTACCCGGCTGCTGCGCGAGCATAACGGCGCTCACGCTTTCCGGGCTTCCCACAGGCAGATTCTCTTTTGAGGGCTTTTTGCCGATGGACAAAAAGGAGCGCCGCGCGCGGCTCGAGGAGCTGTCCTTTGAAACGCGCACGATGATGCTGCACGAGGCGCCGCACAAGCTGCGCACCACGCTTTGCGATCTGGAGCGCGCCCTTGGCGGCGCGCGCCGTATCTCGCTTTGCCGCGAGCTGACCAAGAAAAACGAGGAGATCTTCCGCACGACGCTGGCAGACGCGGTGCTGCACTATCAGGAAAACGAGCCGCGCGGCGAGTACGTCCTGGTCATCGAGGGCGGAGAGGGGAAGCGCACGGCGTCCCCCGCAGAGGCACTCTCGCTACTCGCCCCCGCCGAGCACGTGGCATATTATGAAAAAGAGGGCCTGAAGCGCATGGACGCGATCAAGCAGGCAGCCAAGGATCGCGGCATGGCAAAAAATGAGCTTTACCGCATTTTGTGCGAAGAAAACACTTGATTTTTACAGTATACTGTGATATAATCTCTTATTATTAAGATTTTCAACGGAGGATCTCACAATGAACAAATGTAAGGTTGGCGTGATCGGCGCTACCGGTATGGTTGGTCAGCGCTTTCTGACCCTTTTGCACGAGCACCCCTATTTCGACGTTGTAGCACTTGCCGCTTCCGCTCGCTCTGCGGGCAAGACCTATCGCGAGGCGATCGGTACGCGCTGGAAGCTGAAGACCCCGATGCCGGAAGAATTCGCAGATATGGTGATCATCGACGCCGCTGATATCGCCGCCATGAAGGAGCGTTGCCAGATGGTGTTCTGTGCCGTCGATATGAAAAAGGAGGACATTCGCGCGCTGGAGGAGGCCTATGCAAAGGCAGAGATCCCCGTGGTGTCCAACAACTCCGCGCACCGCTGGACGCCCGACGTGCCGATGGTCATTCCGGAGATCAATGACGCGCATCTTGCCGTGATCGAGGCACAGCGTGCCCGGCTTGGCACCAAGCGCGGCTTCATCGCCGTCAAGCCCAACTGCTCTATCCAGTCCTACGTGCCCATGCTCACGGCTCTGATGGAGTTCGAGCCCTACGAGGTCGTGGCCACCACCTACCAGGCCATCTCCGGCGCGGGCAAGACCTTTAACGAGTGGCCCGAGATGATTGACAACGTGATCCCCTACATCGGTGGCGAGGAGGAAAAGAGCGAGCAGGAGCCCCTTCGCATCTGGGGTAAGGTCGAGAACGGCGAGATCAAGAAGGCCGAGGGCATTACCATCACCACCCAGTGCATTCGCGTTCCCGTGACCGACGGCCACACTGCCGCCGTGTTCGTGAAGTTCCGCAAGAACCCCACCAAGGAGCAGATCCTTGCCGCTTGGAAGAACTTTGCCGGCAAGCCCCAGACGCTGGGCCTGCCCCACGCGCCCGAGCAGTTCATCACCTATATGGAGGAGGATAACCGTCCCCAGGTGAACCTTGACCGCGACATTTACGGCGGCATGGGCGTGACCGTAGGCAGACTGCGCGAGGATAGCGTTTACGATTGGAAGTTTGTGGGTCTTTCTCACAACACGCTGCGCGGCGCCGCCGGCGGCGCGGTCCTGATCGCCGAGCTGCTTTACCGCGAGGGCTATTTCAACTAAAAACATTCACAGAGGAGCCCCGCGCTCCTCTGTTTTTGCAAGGAGGACTTAAAAATGATTCCGAGATCCGAACACCCCCAACCACAATTTGAGCGCCGCGAATGGCTGAACCTCAACGGCGAGTGGGAATTTGAAAAGGATTTCGGCGCCACGGGTAAGGAAAGAAAGCTCTATGAGGCAAAGTCCTTCTCCGAGCGCATCACTCTTCCCTTCTGCATGGAGAGCGATCTCTCCGGCATCGGCTATAAGGACTTCTGTGCCTGCGTATGGTACCGCCGCGAGGTGGAGATCCCCGAGGAGTGGCTGGCCGAGGGTGGCAGAGTTCTGCTCCACACCGCTTCTGACTATAT
>JAZRFG010000017.1:0-5675 GCA_045661265.1 Eubacteriales bacterium | reverse complement strand
CGCGAGCGCCCGTGATAACTTTGTAGAATTTTGGCACTCATAACGTGGGAGTGCTAACTCATAAGATTATTATACTACAAATATTGGAAAAATCAAGCAAAAAGCGGATTGTTCACAGAATGTTAATAAATGAAAAGAGGGTTACTGCGATGGCTGTTTTATCGGGTATGATCCTGCCGTTTTTCCTGCTTGGCGCGGGGGCATATTTTGCAATTTTGCTCTTGCCGCGATTGTTGAGAGGAGGAAGGCGCGGGGGAGTGAAAAAGGGCTCGGCGCGCGCGCTGGCGGTGGCACTGGCAGGGACGTTGGGCGTGGGGAATATTGCGGGCGTGGCGTCCGCCATCGCGCTGGGAGGCGCGGGGGCGGTGTTCTGGATGTGGGTGTCGGCACTGCTGGCGATGTTCCTCAAATATGCCGAGGTCGTGCTGGCACTGCGGCATCGGCACTATGATCGGGCGGGGCATGCACATGGGGGCGCGCCGTATTACGTGCAAAGGGCGTTCAAGGGACGTGTAGGGCGCGTGCTCGGCGGCGCATTTGCACTGCTTTGTATTCTTTGTATGTTCACGCTCGGCGGCGTGGTACAAAGCGCCGCCGCAAGCGAGGCGCGTTTTGTGGCGTTCTCGGTGCCGCCCGCGCTCACGGGCGCGCTCATCGGTGCGGGCGCGTGCCTTTTGCTATGGCGGGGGAGTGCGGCGCTGGAGCGTGCCTGTACCTTTTTGGTGCCTGTGGTCTGCGTGCTGTTTACCGTGGGATCGCTTGCCGCAATCGCAGTGCGCGCCGCGGCTATTCCCGCGGCGCTGACAAGTATCTTCCGGGACGCGTTTTGCCCGGAGAGTGCCGCGGGCGGGGTGGTCGGCTTTTTTACCTCGCGTGCCGTGCGCTACGGCGTGGCGCGGGGGATCGTTTCCAATGAGGCGGGCTGCGGCACGGCACCCATTGCGCACGCGGCGGCCAATGTTACCTATCCTGCTGAGCAGGGCGTGTGGGGGATCGTCGAGGTGTTTGTGGACACGATTCTGCTTTGCACGCTGACGGCGCTGGTGATCCTCACAAGCGGTGTTCCGGTGCAGGCGGGCGGTGGTATGTCCTTTGCGCTTGCCGCCTATGAGGCGGTGCTGGGGCGGCTTGCCTCCCCCTTGCTCGCCGCGTCGGTAGCGATCTTTGCCTTTGCCACCGTGCTTTGCTGGGCGCACTATGGCAAGGAGAGCATATACGCCCTGACGGGGCGAGAAAACGGCAGGATCTTGCCGTTTTTCGTGGCGCTCTCTTGCCTTGTGGGAGCGCTTG
This sequence comes from Eubacteriales bacterium, assembly GCA_045661265.1. Taxonomy (GTDB): domain Bacteria; phylum Bacillota; class Clostridia; order Oscillospirales; family CAG-272; genus Firm-07. The sequence goes on along the minus strand of JAZRFG010000017.1, from coordinate 4,385 downwards.
CCGCGCCCGCCCTTATCTGGGACGTCACCGACCTTGTGCTCGCGCTGATGACGCTACTTAATCTCTCCGCGCTGCTTCGCTTGCGCCACGAGGTGCGCGAGGAGTGCGAGAGGGGCAGAAAAATCGCAAAAAAATGCCACAACCTCTTTACAAAAACGAAAAATCGTGCTACAATGAAAGGGCCACACAATTGAATAGTTCACAGACGTGAATTTTTAACGCTGTAAGTGTACATTTTTTACTATGGTAAAAATGTGCACTCCTTTTCCGTACACTTCGGCGTTTGGCGTTTGTGTTGTGAAAATTCAATTGTGTGGCAACAATCGGAGCTGTGCATTTTTCGGAGCGTGGCTTCGGCCACGCACTTTTTTGTTTTAAGGAGGATGAAAATGAAAAAACTTTTGGCAATTCTTTGTTTGTTGCTTGCGTTTCTTTGCGTTTTTGCTGCGTGCGATGACGAAACGCCGAGCGCGGATCCGAACAATGGAACACAAAACGAACAGAGTGGCGAAACACCCGGTGGCGGCGAAACACCTGGTGGCGGCGAAACACCCGGCGGCGGAGAAACTCCCGGTGGCACCGAGGAGCCGCCCGCGCATACTCACACGTATGGAACGGACAATAAGTGTACTGGGTGTGGCGAGTCCTTGCAGTATACCGCGGGGCTGGAGTATACCTTGAACGAAGACAACGAGTCCTATACGGTTGCAATGGGCGAAGCAACGGCTACGCAGGTCGTTATCCCGTGGTATTATGAGGGCAAGCCCGTAACGGCGATCGGTGAGATGGGCTTTTATCGGCAAGATAATCTGGTGTCGGTGACGATTCCGGGCACGGTGAAAAGCATTGACTATGGCGCGTTTGCCCAGTGCGAGGCGCTGAAAAGCGTTAGCATAGCACCCGGCGTTAAGACCATTGACGCGGGTGCCTTCGCTTGCTGCGAGGTACTGGAAAGCATTAATCTGCCCGTCGGTGTGGAAAGCATAGGAGCCGAGGCGTTTGTTGAATGCTTTAAGCTTTCTTCTATCTCGCTTCCCTCTACCTTGAAATGGATCGATACCGAAGCGTTTGCCGCTTGCGGCCTTACCTGTGTCACGATTCCTGCTTCCGTTGAGGCGATTGGTATGTATGCATTTTCTGAATGCATCTATCTTACAAGCTTCGCCGTGGAGGAGGGGAACACCGTTTATTATAGCGCGGAAAACTGCTTGATAGAAAAAGCAACGCACACCTTGGTGGCGGCATACGCAGGGAACGTGATCCCCAACGGTGTGCTGCGCATTGGCGAGCAAGCCTTTTACCGTCGCGAGGATCTTACGTCCATTGTCGTTCCATCAGGAGTAACCGCTATTGAAAGAGCCGCATTCGCAAATTGCCGAAATCTTGTCAGCGTTACCATTCCCGCAAGTGTAACGAGTATAGCAGAGGGTGCGTTCTTCAGTTGCGACGCTTTGACAAGCATCAATATCCCTGCCGGGTTAACAAGCATAGCGTCCGGTGTGTTCAGGGGATGCGGCTCTCTTACAAGCATTACTATCCCCGCAAGCGTAACGAGCATCGGTGAGGGTGCGTTTGAGTTTTGCTATAGTCTGACAAGCATAACGTTCGCCGCAAACAGCCAACTGACAACGATTGGGGAGAGTGCGTTTTATGGCTGTGGTCTTGCTTCTATCTCTATTCCCGCCGGTGTGACGAGTATTGGAACTGAGGCGTTTTGTGGCAGTAAGCTTGCGAGTGTAAACTTTGCCGATAACTGTCAACTGACAACCATTGGCGAGAGCGTGTTCGAAGGTTGCAGTAATCTTGTGAGCGTTACCATTCCTTCCAGTGTGACTGACATCGGTTTGGGCGCGTTTTATAGAAGCGGTCTTGTGCAGCTGAGCTTTGCGGCGAATAGCCAATTGACAAGTATCGGAGATAGTGCATTCCGTGATTGCGACCGGCTGGCAAGCATTACGATTCCCGAGCGCGTAGTCAGCATTGGCGAGTGGGCGTTCCAGGGATGTAAGCAGTTGGTGGAGGTATACGATCTTTCCGAGGCTCTTGAGATTCAAAAGAATGAGGAAAATGGGGAAATCGGTCTTTATGCTAAGAACATTTACACCGACGCAACCGTGCAAAGCGGTTTGTTTATGGAAAATGATTTCATTTTCTATGACAGCGGTGCGCAGCGTTATTTGCTCGGCTATATGGGCACTGCCACCGAACTGATTCTTCCCGAAAGCTGCCGCGGCGAAACCTATGAGATACATCAAGGAGCTTTTTATCAGTTTTTGCGTGATAATCTTGGTAATGTTGGTAGTAATTCGCCAGAAGGCGGAGTTGTTACGAGCATTCCTGAGGGCTGCTTTACAAGCGTGGTCATTCCTGCAAAGGTGACGGCGATCGGCGCAGCTGCCTTTCAGGGTCAATCTTATCTTGTCAGTGTGACGTTTGCTGCCGGCAGTCAGCTGGCTTCTATAGGAGATGGCGCGTTTTGCGAATGCAGCTCTCTGACGGCGATCATCATTCCCGAGAGTGTGACGACCATCGGTAGTAATTCGTTTGGGTATTGCCGCTATCTTTCGAGTGTGACCTTTGCGCTCACGCAAGGATGGAGTGTGACACAGTGGGGGCATTCCATTGGCGTGGATGTGAGCGATCCCGCACAGAACGTCGCCCTGTTTAATACGTATAGTGATGGCGTTTGGCAGCGTGCCGCACAATGAGGCATCGCGCTCAATTGCATAAAAAAGGGAGTGCCCGAGCGGGCACTCCCTTTTTTATGTTTTCAAAATCAAAGCACTCTGATCGCGGAAGCGAGCTGCAAGCCGGTTTCGGCGGCCTTTTCGGCGGCCTCGCTCTCGGTCAGCGCTTCGCTGATGAAGGCGATGCGGTCTGACACGGTCACGGTCTGCACCGCGCCGAACACGCGTGCAATGGCCTTATCGGCGTCGGTGACGTTTTCAAAGGCGAAGCAGCGACGGCAGGCGTACGCGGCAAAGTCGGCGTAATCCGCATCGGTCGCTACTGTGAACTTGGGCGAGCGCACGGCGGTGCCGAGGTGTGCCACGATGTCGATAATATCAGCGACCACGGCGCTGGCGGTGGGAAGCTTGCCCGCACCCTTGCCGTAGAACATCGCCTCACCCAGCATATTGGCGTCCACCAGAATACCGTTGAACACGTCGGACACACCGGAGAGGGGATTGGCCGCGGGGATCATACGGGGGGATACCATCGCCAGCACCTTGCCGTCGACCAGCTCAGTGTGACCGATCAGCTTCACGGAGCAGCCGAGCGCCTTGGCCGTTTCAGCGTCCTCTGCGGTGATCTTGGTGATGCCCTCACAGTGGATCTTGTCGGGGGAGAGCAGCGTGCCAAAGGCGAGCGCGGCGAGAATGACGATCTTGCGCGCGGCGTCAAGGCCCTCTACGTCGGCGGCGGGATTTGCCTCGGCGTAGCCCTTCTTTTGTGCGTCCTTCAGCGCGTCCTCGTACGCGGTGCCGTTCTCCAGCATCTGCGTGAGGATATAGTTGGTCGTGCCATTGAGAATGCCGTTCACGGAGATGATCTCGTTGGATGCGAGGTCATTGACCATCGGGCGGATGATCGGAATGCCGCCACCCACGCTGGCCTCAAACAGGTAGCGCACGCCGTTTTGCTCGGCAAGCGCGAGAAGCTCTGCGCCAAAGCGCGCCACCACCTCTTTGTTCGAGGTGACCACGCTCTTACCCGCCTCAAGGCAGGCCTTGGTGAAGTCGTATGCGGGGTGCGAGCCACCCATCATCTCGGCAACGATGGCAATATCGGGATCGTTCAGAATATCGTTGAAATCATGTGTGACGAGATGGCCGAAGGGGCTGTCGGGGAATTCGCGCAAATCAAGAATACGCTTGACGGCGACGGGAGTGCCCAGCTTTTTTTCGATGATCTCGCGATTGTTATAAAGGACCTCGGCGGCACCGCTGGCCACAACGCCGAAGCCGAGAATGGCTACGTTTACCATAGGAAAAAACATCCTTTCTGTGGTTAATACCTTATCATTATAACACATCTTGCGCGCAAATGCAAATAAAACTATTGAAAAAGAGGAAAAAATATGATAAAATAAGTGCAGTTCCCGCCAAAAAAGGAGGAAAAACGATGAGTTCCACGGTTGGAAGCATGAAAAATGTGAAGATCTTTGTACTGTATTTGATGGAGAACGTGGGCAGACCCTTGGATTTTGTCACGCTCAACGACATCGTGATGCAGACCGACTATATCATGTATCTGGATTTTGCCGAGGCCTTTCACAAAATGCTGGACGACGACCTGATCGCCGAGGCAGGCGAGGTAGAGGGCGACACTGTCTATGAGATCACCGAGCGCGGCCGCAACGTGGCGGAGATGCTGCACAGCGA
>JAZRFG010000016.1:0-1236 GCA_045661265.1 Eubacteriales bacterium | reverse complement strand
ATCCAGAAGCGCCGCGGCGCCCCCCTCGACCTCGCGGAAGCGGTCATCATAATAGTGCGCGTGGCTGTCGAATAATTTATGCATAGTATTTATGCGGGGGGACTTTTCAAAAAGTCCCCCCGCACCCCTTTCAAAATCTTTTAAAATCAACATTTTTACCGCGAAAATTTTGCGTCAGACAAGGCGCACCGCAAGAAAGCAAGGCGAAGGCGTAGCCATTCTACGTCGAGCCGCTTTCGAGGAGCAACGCCGTATGCCACAAAATTTTAAAGGTCAGCGTACTCTTTCGCCGAGGGGCGTTTCAGGATCCAGAAACACCACTCTGACCTCTTCCTCACCGGAAGCCAGGATCATACCGTTGGACTCGATGCCGCAAAGCGTGGCGGGTTTGAGGTTTGCCACCACGATGATCTTTTTGCCGATCAGCTGCTCGGGCTCATAGAACTTGGCGATGCCCGACACCACCTGACGCTCCTCGTAGCCAAGATCGATCTGCAGCTTGAGAAGCTTCTTTGCCTTCGGTACCTTTTCACAGGCGATGATCTTCGCGGTGCGAAGCTCCACGCCCATAAAGTCCTCGATGCCGATCAGCGCGCAGCCCTCGGGCTTCTCGGGCTTGGCTGCTGCCTTGGCCGCCTTGGCCGCGGCCTCCTCACGCGCCTTGATGATCTCGTCGATCACCTTTTCGTCTACGCGAGCAAAGAGCATAGCCGCCTCGCCCAAGGACTTGCCTGCCTCCAGCTCGCCAAAGCGCTCGATATGTGCATACTCGCACTTGTCGGTGTTCAGCTGAGAAAAGATGCTGTCCGCCGTGGCAGGAATGATCGCGCGCAGCAGCACGGCAGCCACGCGAATGCACTCCAAGAGGTTATAAAGCACGGTGCCAAGACGGGGCTTGTTTGCCTCGTCCTTTGCCAGTGACCAGGGCATCGTTTCGTCGATATACTTGTTCGCGCGGCGCAGCATATTGAACACCGCCTCCAGCGCGTCGGAGATATGGAAGCTATCCATGTTCTGCTCAAACAGCACCTTTGCCTCGACAACAGCTGCCTTGAGCTCGGCGTCAGTTCCCTCCTCGGCTGCGGGCGCGGGAATAATGCCGTCGAAATACTTCTTGGTCATCGCGTGTGTGCGGCTCACCAGGTTACCAAGGTTGTTGGCAAGGTCCATATTATAGCGCAGCAGCACGTTGGTATAGGAGATGCGACCGTCCTGGTCATAGGGCATCTCGGAAAG
>JAZRFG010000015.1:0-1489 GCA_045661265.1 Eubacteriales bacterium | reverse complement strand
ACCGCCGTTGGCGGCAGTCGCCGCGATCGAGCGCGCGTCCATCAGCGCGACACCCGAGAGCTGACCCTCGCCGGGCTTAGAGCCCTCGCGGTTCGGGAAGTTACGCGTGGTGTGGCGCAGGGAAAGTCCGTTGTTAGAAGGCACGTCACCCGCGCCGAAGCAAGGACCGCAGAACGAGGGCTTGATCACCGCGCCGTTTGCAAGCAGCTCGGCAGATACGCCCACGCGCGTGAGCTCCAGGGATACGGGGATGCTGGTGGGGTACACGGACAGCGAGAAATAGCTGTTGCCCACGTTGCCGGTCTTCAGGATCGAGTTTGCCTCGTCGATGCTATCGAACATACCGCCGGCGCAGCCCGCGATGATACCCTGATCCGCCATAACGGAGCCGTCGGCGCGCACCTTGCTGACAAGGTCGAGCTTGGCCTTCTTGCCGAACTTCTCGGCGGCCTCTGCCTCTACCTCGGCAAGCAGCTCCTTTGCGTGCTCGTTGGAGTAGTGAATGGTGTAGGCACGGGAGGGGTGGAAGGGCAGGGCGATCATGCTTTCCATCTTGGAAAGGTCGATCTCTACCATGCGGTCATAGTAAGCCACGTTGCCGGGCTTGAGCTCGCGGTAATCCTCGGGGCGGCCGTGTGCGCGGTAGTGCTGCGCCACGGTCTCGTCGGTCTCCCAGATCGAGGAAAGGCAGGTGGTCTCGGTGGTCATCACGTCGATGCCGTTACGGAAGTCCATGGGCAATTCCTTCACACCGGGACCCACAAATTGGAGCACGCGGTTCTTGACGAAGCCGTTACCGAAGGTCGCACCGACAAGCGCGATCGCCACGTCGTGTGGACCGATGCCGCGACGGGGCTTGCCGGTCAGATGCACCAGTACTACCTCGGGGGCGGGAATGTCGTAGGTGTTTTTGAGCAGCTGCTTGACAAGCTCGGGACCGCCCTCGCCCACCGCCATCGTGCCGAGTGCACCGTAACGGGTGTGGCTGTCGGAGCCGAGGATCATCGCGCCGCACTTTGCCATTTCCTCACGGGCAAAGGAGTGGATGACGCTCTGGTTAGCAGGCACGTAGATGCCGCCGTACTTCTTTGCGGCGGAAAGACCGAAGACGTGGTCGTCCTCGTTGATGGTGCCGCCCACGGCACAAAGCGAGTTGTGGCAGTTGGTGAGCGCGTAGGGCATCGGGAACTCGGTAAGGCCGCTGGCTCTGGCCGTTTGAATGATGCCCACGTAGGTAATATCGTGCGAGAGCATCGCGTCAAAGCGGATATTCAGCTTTTCGTCGTTGCCCGAGTGGTTGTGTGCTTGCAGAATAGAGTAAGCGATGGTGTTCTTGCGTGCCTCGGCGGCAGAGATCGGTGCGGTGTCGCACACCTTGCCGTCGACCAAGAATACACCGTGATCGGTAAGCTTGACCATAGAATAGTCCTCCTCATAGATATACAGTATATATTATAAATTATCGCGCGCGTAAAGTCAAGCGCAAAAC
>JAZRFG010000014.1:0-1370 GCA_045661265.1 Eubacteriales bacterium | reverse complement strand
CACGTTCGGCGCGCTGGGGCTTCACCGTATGCGCAACCGCTACGTCAAGGTCACGGTCAACTCGATGACCAACGTACCGATGATGAACCCCGATATCGTCACGGGCGTATCCATTATGCTTTTGTTCGTGGCGCTGGCAGGTATGCTCGGCACGCGCAGCATCTTTGGATTTGGCACGATGCTGGTGGCGCACGTCACCTTCAACCTGCCCTACGTGCTGCTTTCCGTTATGCCCCGCTTCCGTCAGCTGGATCGGTCGCTGTCTGAGGCGGCGCAGGATCTGGGCTGCACGCCTGCCCGTGCCTTTTTCAAGGTCGAGCTGCCGCAGATCGTGCCGGGCATCGTGTCCGCACTGATGCTTGGCTTCACAATGTCGCTGGACGACTTTGTGATCAGCCATTTCGTCAGCTCACCCGACTTCCAAACGCTCCCGCTTTACGTCTATAACCAGACCTCTCACAACGTGAAGTTCAGCATGTATGCCCTCTGCTCGCTGATCGTTGTGGTGATCCTCGGCGTCCTTGTCGCGGTGAACTTTGCGGGCGGCAAAAAGCGCAAGGGAGGTGGCCGCGCATGAAAAAACGTATTCTGATTGCTCTTCTTGCGCTTACGCTGGCGCTCTCGCTGCTCGCCCCCTCGCTCGTCGGCTGCGCAAGCGAAGCAACAAACGGTGGCGTGACCACGCTTTACGTGTATAACTGGGGTGAGTACCTCTCCGACGGCTCGGAGGGCACCGTGGACGTGAACGAGATGTTCGAGCAATGGTATTACAATTTTACCGGCAAGCGGGTCAAGGTCAATTACTCCACCTATTCCAGCAACGAGTCAATGTATGCCAAGATCTCCTCGGGCTCGGTCAATTACGACGTGATCGTCCCCTCGGATTATATGATCGAGCGCCTCATTGACGAGGGGCTGCTTGCCAAGCTGGATTACGCCAACATTCCCGCCATCGGCAATATCCTTGCCGATTTCCAAAACGCTGATTACGATCCCGACCGCAACGGCGACGGATACAGCGACTATTCGGTTCCCTATCTTTACGGCATGATCGGTATCATCTACAACACCACGATGGTGGACGAGGAGGACATCGGCGGCTGGGATCTGATGTGGAACGAAAAGTATGCGGGCAATATCCTGCAATTCAACAACAGCCGCGATGCGTTCGGCTCCGCAATGTACTCGCTCGGACTCTGGGATCAGATTAACACCGAGGACGAGGCGACCTGGAGAGCGGCGCTGGAGGCACTGAAGGCGCAGAAGCCGATCCTGCAGGGCTACGTGATGGACGAGATCTATAACAAGATGGAAAACGGCTCCGCCGCCATCGCCGCATACTACGCGGGCGACTATCTCACCATGTACGA
>JAZRFG010000013.1:0-8551 GCA_045661265.1 Eubacteriales bacterium | reverse complement strand
CTGTTCTTCATCGGGCGGGGCATCGACGGGGCGCTTTGCACCGAGGCCTCGCTCAAGCTAAAGGAAATTAGCTATATTCACTCCGAGGCCTATGCGGCGGGAGAACTCAAGCACGGCACCATCTCCCTTGTGGTCGAGGGGACGCCCGTGGTGGCGCTTTCCACCGTGCCCGCATTGGCAGAAAAAATGATCTCCGGCATCCGCGAGGTCGCCTCGCGCGGTGCGCGCGTGCTGGCCGTGACCGCCAAGACGGTGGCGGACACCTTTGAGCTGCCCGCCGATAGGCACGTGGTGCTGCCGGAGATCGACGAGCTCCTCGCCCCCTTCCCCGCCATCTGTGCCATGCAGCTGCTCGCCTATTTCGTGTCCGCCCAAAAGGGGCTGGACGTGGATAAGCCGCGCAATCTGGCAAAATCGGTAACGGTGGAATAAGCCGCAAAAAAGCAGCGATCTCGCCCCCTCGTGGGGTGCGAGATCGCTGCTTTTCAACTTTCCAGCTGTCGCCCGAGAAACCCGGCCGCGGTCTGGATCAGCTTGGTTTCCACGTCCTGTGCGGGCAGCTTTTTGTCACTCTCGGCGCCGCCAAGCGACACCACGCAGCCCACCACGTCCCCCTCGGAAAGGATCGGCATCGCGCAGCGAACACTCAAGCTGCCGCCCTCTGCGATGGCGGGAATCGGCGCATCCGCGTCGCGGTGCACGAACAAGCTGCGCCCCTCGATGATGCGCTCCATCTCCTCGGAAAGCGGCTTGTCAGCGTACTCCTTGCGCGACACGCCCGCCGTGGCGATGACCGCGTCGCGGTCACAGATCACAACCGCCAGCGAGCAGGTCTTGTACAGCGTTTCGGCGTACTCCCCCGCAAATGCGGCGAGCTCGCCGATGGGCGAATACTTTTTGAAAATGACCTCGCCCTCACGATCGGTGTAGATCTCCAGGGGGTCGCCCTCGCGAATGCGCATCGTGCGGCGGATCTCCTTGGGGATAACGACGCGGCCGAGGTCGTCGATTCTTCGAACTATTCCTGTGGCTTTCATAAACAAAACTCCTTATTTTACGTTTTTCGGCGGCTTTTGCCGCTTCGGGCAGAAAAAATCCATTGCCCACGGTCTTCTTACAGGAGTATTGTTTGTCAATGCATTGAAAAATATCCATTCTCGGCACGGATTTTCAAAATCGCAAACCGTTTGCCGTCCTTCCTTGCTAAAAAACGCTTTCCGTGCAAAAAACGGGGTGTACAAGGATCACCTTGCACACCCCGTTTTTTGTTTTTTCTCATACCGTTTCGGCACTTTTTTGTATTTTAGCCCAAAAGCACGTCGGTGACAAGCATCACGCAAAAGCCGACGAGCAAGGCGTAGGTAGCGCCACGCTGGTGCCCCTCGTGATGCGTTTCGGGGATCATTTCGTCACTGATGACGTAAAGCATCGTGCCGCCCGCAAAGGCCAGCGCAAAGGGCAGGATCGCCGCCGCCACGCTAACGGCGAAATAACCGATCAGAGTGCCCACGACTTCGACCACGCCCGTCATCGCCGCAAGCAGCAGCGTCTTTTTCTTGGAAACGCCGGCGGCCAACATCGGGCCAATGATGACCATACCCTCGGGAATATTTTGCAGCGCGATGCCGCCCGCGATAATCAGGGCCTGCGCGGTATCCCCTGCGCCAAAGCCCACGCCCGCAGCAATACCCTCCGGCAGGTTGTGAATGGCGATCGCCATCACGAACAAGAGCACCTTACTCAGCTGCGTGCTGCGGTGTGGCTCCTCCTCACCCGAAGCGATCATTTTGTGCAGGTGAGGCACCAGCTTGTCGATCAAATTGAGGCACAAAGCACCCACGAAGATGCCCGCCACTGAAAATAAGATCGCCGCCCCCGTGCCGTATTTTTCGCCGTACTCCAGCGACGGCAAAATCAGACCGATCACCGCCGCTGAGAGCATCACGCCCGCCGCAAAAGAAAGCACAATGTCTGAAAATTTATGCGAGATCTCCTTAAACAAAAAGCCGATCACGGCACCAAGCAACGTGGCGCCGCCCACGCCGGCGGCTGTCAAGAGCACAAGATCCATAGAGATTCCTTCCGTTTGTTTTTTTCGATTGTACCACAGTGCGCTCCCCATGTCAAGATTTCACCCTGTTTTTTTGAGAAAACGGTCAAAAATACATATTTTTGCGATTTTTCTCTTTTTTTTGCAAAAGGGTTTGACAAATCCGTAAAAGTACTATATAATATTTGTCATATATTATTACATAATTGCAACCGCGATCCCCGATCCCCTTGCAAAGTCGTAAAATTCATTGTACAGGAGCTTTCATATGATCTGGTCAAAGGAAGAAACGCTCTCCCGTGCGGAGATCGAAGCCATTCAGCTGGCGCGCTTACAGGAAACTGTCACGCGCGTATATGCGAAGGTGCCCGCCTACCGCGCTAAAATGGACGCCGCAGGCGTCAGCCCCTCGGACATTAAAACGCTTAAGGATCTTGCCAAGCTGCCCTTTGTGACCAAGCAGGACCTGCGCGATAACTACCCCTTCGGTCTTTTCGCCGTGCCCCGCGAGGAGTTGGTGCGCATCCACGCCTCCAGCGGCACCACGGGCAAGCCCACGGTGGTCGGCTATACGCAAAACGACATGGAGATGTGGACGGAATGTGTGTCGCGTATCGCCTGTATGGGCGGCGCCACCAAGAAGGACGTTGCACAGATCTGCTTCGGCTACGGCATGTTCACCGGCGCGCTTGGTCTGCACTACGGCCTTGAGAAGATTGGCGCCACCGTCGTTCCCTCCTCGACCGGCAACTCGGAAAAGCAGATCATGTATATGAAAGACTTTGAAACCTCGCTACTGGTCGCCACCCCCTCCTACGCGCTGCGCCTTGCCGAGGTCGCACGCGAGATGGGCATCGACCCCGCCAAGGACCTGAAGGTCAAGATCGGCCTTGTGGGCAGCGAATTGCTCACCGACGCGATGCGCGAGGAGATGCACAAGTACTGGGGCAAGGATATGCTGATCACCTCGAACTACGGCATGAGCGAGCTTTGCGGCCCCGGCGTGTCCGGCGAGTGCGAGCATCTTTGCGGTATGCACATCAACGAGGACTTCTTTATTCCCGAGATCATCGATCCCGAAACCGGCGAGGTGCTGCCCGCGGGCGAAAAGGGTGAGCTTGTCATCACCTGCATCAAAAAAGAGGGCATTCCCCTCATCCGTTACCGCACCAAGGACGTCACGCGCCTTTTCTACGAGCCCTGCAAGTGCGGCCGTACCTTCTGCCGCATGGAGAACCTCTCCGGCCGCAGCGACGATATGTTGAAAGTCCGCGGCGTAAACGTGTTCCCCGGACAGATCGAGGAAGTGATCCTGAGCTTTGCCGAGCTCGGCCCGCATTACGAGATCCTCGTGGAGCGCGAGGGCTATATGGACAAGCTCACCATCCGCGTGGAGCTCTTGCACGAGACCGACTCGTTCAAGGAGCTGGAGGCGCTGGATAAGGCGATCCGCAACAAGCTTCGCGTGATCCTTGGCCTTGACGCCAAGATCAAGCTGGAGTCCCCCAACACGCTGCAGCGCTTTGAGGGAAAAGCAAAACGTATCAAAGACTTAAGGAGCAAATAACATGAGCGAAAAGAAGATGATGTTGGGCAACGAAGCGATTGCCCGCGGCGCCTTTGAGGCGGGCGTAAAGGTTTCCAGCGCCTACCCCGGCACCCCCAGCACTGAGATCAGCGAATACCTGGCTACATATAACGAGGTCTACACCGAATGGGCACCCAACGAAAAGGTGGCAGCTGAGGTCGCCATCGGCGCCTCTATCTCCGGCGTGCGCTCGCTTTGCTGTATGAAGCACGTGGGACTGAACGTGGCGGCCGACCCGCTTTACACCTTTGCCTACACGGGCGTGAACGGCGGCTCGGTATTCGTGGTTGCCGACGACCCCGGCATGGCAAGCTCGCAAAACGAGCAGGACACCCGCATGATCGCGCGCGCCGCGCACGTGCCGGTGCTGGAGCCCGCTGACAGCGGCGAGGCCAAGGAATTTTTGAAGCTGGCCTATGATCTGAGCGAAAAATACGACACGCCCGTGATCCTGAGAACCACCACCAAGCTCTCTCACTCGCAAAGCGCCGTGGAGCTGTGCGAGCGCACAGAGGTCGAGGATAAGCCCTACGAGCGCGATATGCGCAAGTACGTGATGATGCCCGCCTCCGCCATCGCCCGCCATCCCATCGTAGAGGACCGCGAGAACCGCCTTGCCGCCGACGCGTGCGAGATGTCCGTGAACCGCGTGGAGATGGGCGACACCAAGATCGGCTTTATCACCTGCGGCGTGGCTTACCAGTACGTGAAGGAGGTCTGCCCCGACGCCAGCGTACTGAAGCTGGGTCTGACCAATCCCCTGCCCCGCAAGCTCATCGAGGAGTTCGCCGCCAAGGTCGACACCCTTTACGTCTTTGAGGAGCTGGAGCCCGTGATCGAGGAGCAGGTGGCCTCCTGGGGCATCAAGGTGCTTGGCAAGGAGGTATTCACCCGCCAGGGCGAGTACAGCGCCAATCTCTTGCGCCGCGTGCTTGCCGGCAAGGATGACACCGTGTTTGCCAAGGCCGACGTGCCCGCACGTCCCCCCATCCTTTGCCCCGGCTGTCCCCACAGAAGCACCTTCTCTGTGCTGAACAAGCTCAAGATCCACGCCGCCGGTGACATCGGCTGCTACACGCTCGGCGCCGTGGCGCCCCTGAGCGTCATCGACACCACCATCTGCATGGGCGCCAGCATCTCCTCGCTGCACGGCATGGAAAAGGCGCGCGGCAAGGATTACATCAAGAACTGGGTCGCCGTGATCGGCGACGGCACGTTCCTGCACACGGGCATCAACTCGCTTGTGAATATGGTCTACAACAAGTCCACCGGCACGGTGATGATCCTGGACAACCGCACGACGGGTATGACAGGTCACCAGCAGCACGCCGCCACGGGTAAGACGCTCAAGGGTGAGGACACCTATGCGATCGATCTTGCCACGCTGTGCCGCAGCATCGGCGTGCCGAGTGTGATCGAGGTCAGCGCCTTTGACGTGGCCGAGTTGGAAAAGACGGTCAAACAAAGCGTTGCCAGCGACACCCTCACGGTGCTGATCGTGAAGGCACCCTGCGTGCTGATCAAGGGACAGAAGTTCCCCAACTTCTGTGAGGTAGACGCTGACAGCTGCCGCAAGTGCGGTGCGTGCATGAAGATCGGCTGCCCTGCAATGAGCCGCGGTGAGGACGGCAAGGTGAAAATCGACGCCACCATGTGCAACGGCTGCGGGCTTTGCCGCAATTACTGCAAATTCAACGCCATTAAGGTAGTGGAGAGATAAGCTATGGTAAAGAACATTATGATCGTAGGTGTCGGCGGGCAAGGTACCCTGCTGACCAGCAGAGTGATCGGAAAGACCGCGCTTTCCAAGGGCTTTGACGTCAAGATCTCTGAGGTGCACGGTATGGCACAGCGCGGCGGCAGCGTGGTCACCTTTGTCCGCTTCGGCGACAGAGTAAGCGAGCCCGTTGTCGAGGAGGGTCAGGCAGACCTCGTCATCGCCTTCGAGCGTCTGGAAGCGCTGCGCTATGCGCACTTCCTCAAAAAAGACGGCGTGCTGGTGGTGAACGACTGCCGCATCGACCCCATGACCGTGACGATTGGTGCGCGCCAGTATCCCGAGAACATTCTTGAGGAGCTCACCAAGGTGCACACCGTTTACAGCATCGACGGCAACAAGGTCGCCGCCGAGCTCGGCAACAGCCGCGTGCTCAACTCGGTGGTGCTGGGCCTTGCCGCTAAGCACTTGCCCTTTGCACGCGAGGAATGGCTGGACGTGATCGCCTCCACCGTTCCCGCAAAGACCGTGGCACTCAACCAAGAGGCGTTTTTGAAGGGTTACCAAAACTGAGCAAGGAGCACATAGAACCATGATTTGGAACGAAGCAAAGGAATGTATGAGCCGTGACCAGATGGCCGCACTGCAAAGCGCGCGCCTTGTAAAGCTGGTCGATTACGTCTACCATAACGTAGAATTTTACCGCAAGAAGATGCAAGCAATGGATCTTCTTCCCGGCGACATTAAGAGTATTGAGGACATTACGAAGCTTCCCTTTACCACCAAGGACGACCTGCGCGACAACTATCCTTTCGGCCTTTTCGCCGTCCCCCAGTCACAGATCGTGCGCGTGCACGCCTCCAGCGGCACGACGGGCAAGGCCACCGTGGTGGGCTATACCCGCCGCGACCTTGACATCTGGTCGGAGTGTGTGGCAAGATGCCTGACGATGGCTGGCGTAAGCAAATCCGACATTATCCAGATCGCCTACGGCTACGGCCTGTTCACGGGCGGTCTTGGTGCACACGGTGGTGCCGAAAAGATCGGCGCGATGGTCGTGCCGATGAGCACGGGCAATACCCAGAAGCTGACCACGATGATGCTGGACTTCGGCGCAACTGCCCTTGCCTGCACCCCCTCTTACCTGCTTCACATCTCCGAGGTGCTGGAAAAGGAAGGCAAACTTGGCGAGCTGAAGCTGCAAAAGGCGATCTGCGGTGCCGAGCCCTGGACCGAGGCAATGCGCCACGAGGTGGAAAAACGCCTTGGCATCAAGGCCTATGACATTTACGGCCTGAGCGAGATCATGGGCCCCGGCGTGGCGTGCGACTGTGACGCACACGCGGGTCTGCACGTCTGCGAGGACCACTTCTATCCCGAGATTATCAACTCCGCCACGATGACCCCCTGCGCCGACGGCGAGACCGGTGAGCTGGTGTTCACCACCTTCACTAAGGAAGCTCTTCCCCTTTTGCGCTACCGCACCAAGGACCTCACCAGCATCGACCGCACGCCCTGCACCTGCGGACGTACCAGCGCGCGCATCAGCCGCTTCAAGGGTCGCGTGGACGATATGCTGATCATTCGCGGCGTCAACGTGTTCCCCAGCCAAGTCGAGGCGGCGCTTTGCGACGTGGAGGAGGTATCCCCCCACTATATGATGATCATCGACCGCGTCAACAACCTTGACACGCTGGAAATTCAAGTCGAGATCGACCCCAATCATATTCCCGACGAGATCCGCGGTCTGGAGGCCCTCACCAAGAAGGTCGGACACGTCATTTCTCAAGCTCTTGGCCTCAACGCCAAGATCAAGCTGGTCGAGCCCCAGACGCTCAAGCGCAGCGAGGGCAAGGCCGTTCACGTCATCGACAACCGTAAGCTTTACTAATAAAAGGAGGATCCTATCATGTCCGCAGCAAAGCAATTATCCGTATTTATTGAAAACAGACACGGCCGTCTTGTCGAGGTGCTTCAGGTGCTCAAGGACAACGGTATCAGCATTCTTTCCATGTCCCTTGCCGACACCACCGAGTACGGCCTGCTCCGCCTGATCGTCAATGATCCCGTAACCTGCAAGGCCAAGCTCACCGAATCCGGCTTTTCCACCATGCTCACCCGCGTGCTGGTCGTAAAGATCACGCACCAGTCGGGCAGTTTGCAGGATCTGCTTCGTATCCTTGCTGATGCGAACATCGGCGTGGAATATATGTACGGCCTTTCCATCGACGGCGCAGAGGCATCTGTCGTGATGAAGACCTCCGATCTGGACGCCGCCGAGGCGGTGTTCACCGATCGCGGCGTTTCCTTCCTCACCTCTGAGGACATCGCTAAAATGTAAGGAGCGCTCCATGCAATACAACGAAAAAATGTACGCGCTTGGCAGCAAGCGCTCGGTCATTCGCGAGATCTTTGAATACAGCAAGAAGCGCGCAGCCGAGATCGGTGCCGAGAACGTGTTCGACTTCAGTCTGGGTAACCCCAGCGTCGAGCCACCCAAGGCGATTTCCGATACCATTATGGCACTTCTTTCGGGTGATGACGCGACGCTTCTGCACGGCTATACCTCCGCGCAGGGCGATGCCGGCGTGCGCGCCGCCGTCGCGGGCAGCATCGAAAAGCGCCACGGCGTGAAGATCTCCCCCAACCTCATCTATATGACCTGCGGCGCCGCCGCTTCTCTTACCGTGACACTGCGCGCCGTGCTCAACGAGGGCGAGGAGTGCATCGCGTTTGCACCCTTCTTCACCGAATACCGCGTGTTCGTGGAGAACGCAGGTGGCAAGCTGGTGGTGTCTGATCCCACCCCCAAGACCTTCCAGGTCGATCTTGCCGATTTCGAGCGCAAGATCACCGCAAACACCAAGGCCGTGATCGTGAACTCCCCCAACAACCCCTCGGGCGTGGTCTACTCTGAGGAAACGGTCAAGGGCATTTGCGACGTGCTGAAGAAAAAGTCCGCCGAGTACGGCCACGCGATCTACCTGATCGCCGACGAGCCCTACCGCGAGCTGGTCTACGGCGACGTCAAGGTGCCGTATCTGATGAATTACTATGAGAACACCTTCGTGTGCTACTCCTGGTCCAAGGCACTCTCTCTGCCCGGCGAGCGCATCGGCTATATTGCCGTGAACCCCGCCATGCAGGACGCCGAAAAGCTTTACCTCGCCGTTTGCGGCGCGGGACGCTCGCTCGG
>JAZRFG010000012.1:0-10249 GCA_045661265.1 Eubacteriales bacterium | reverse complement strand
CTCGTCGTTTTCGTAGAACAGACGGATGTCGTCAATGCCGTAGCGCGTCATCGTGACACGCTCCAGACCCATGCCGAAGGCAAAGCCGCTGTAGACCTCAGGGTCGATGCCGCAGTTGGAAAGCACGAAGGGGTGCACCATACCGGCGCCCAGGATCTCGATCCAGCCCTCGCCCTTACAAACGCGACAACCCTTGCCGCCACATACGAAGCAGGAAACGTCCACCTCGGCAGAGGGCTCGGTGAACGGGAAGTGGTGGGGACGGAAGCGAATCTGTGTGCGCTCACCGAACATCTTGCGGGCAAAGGTCTCAAGCGTGCCCTTCAGGTCGCTCATCGTGATGCCCTTATCCACCACAAGGCCCTCCATCTGATGGAACAGGGGCGAGTGCGTGGCGTCAAGCGCGTCCGAGCGGTACACGCGGCCGGGGGAGATGACGCGGATCGGGGGCTTTTTCTGCTCCATCACGCGCACCTGCACGGGCGAGGTCTGCGAGCGAAGCAGCACCTTGTCGGTGATGTAGAAAGTGTCCTGCGTGTCGCGTGCAGGGTGATTTTCAGGAATGTTCAGTGCCTGGAAGTTATAGTAGTCATACTCCACCTCAGGGCCCTCGGCAATCTCAAATCCCATGCCGATGAAGATCTCCTCCATCTCGCGCTGTGCGCGGGTGAGGGGATGCTGGTGACCGACGCGGTCACACTTGCCGGGCATCGTGACGTCCAGCTTCTCGCGGGAAAGGCGCTCCTCCAGCTCTTTTTGCTTTTGCTCTTTTTGCTTTGCCGTGATCGCGGTTTCGATCTCGGCGCGGATTTCGTTGGCCATCTGACCTACTACAGGGCGCTCCTCGGCGCTGAGTGCGCCCATGCCGCGCAGCACGGCGGTCAGCTCTCCCTTTTTGCCAAGATAGCGGACGCGGATCTGTTCGATATCGCCGCCTGCGGCAAGCTCTGTGAGTGCCGCTGCCTTGATCTGTTGCAGTTTTTCTTTCATATTTATCATCCTTTCGTGATTTTACAAAAAATAAAAGCCCCATCCCGAAAAAATCAGGACGAGGCGAAATATCGCTCGCGGTACCACCCGAATTGAAGCCCCGTGGGGCAACACTCAGAACGCAGAAACGTTCTTGGGCCGTTAACGGTGCCTGCCGTATGCGACTACCACCCGGGGGCTTCACCGCATCCACTCCAAAGGGAAACGCCGCAGATCCTTCGCATAGCCGCTTGCAGCCGTGGCGGCACTCTCTGTGATGCGTGGGGGGATCGGGCAACCTTTTTCAGCGTGTTTTCATTCTTTACCTTACTATTATAACACAATAAAAAGAAAAGTCAAGCCCCGCACGGTAAAATCTTCAAAAAAAGCCCCCCGCCGATCGGCGGGGGGCAGGTGAAGTTTATTTAGCGTTTGTCAGCCGCATTATTTGCTGATGCCGTTGTTGATCGTTGCACCGGCATCAATCACCACGGTGGGGGCAATAGCCAGGATCGCAACGGGGCACTCGTTAACGAAAGCTGCGGGCTTGGTTGCGCCGGAAGTGGTGGTTGTAAAGCTGCCGCCCTCAACGTTCACAGCCAGTCTGGTGGGAGCGTTTCTATCGACCACGACACAAGAGGTGTCGACAGCCGCCTCGAAGGTGCCGCCCTTAATCTCAACGTCGCCGTTGTCGGTGTAAATGATCGCGCCGGCGGTATTGTTGACGGTCTTGAAGGAGCCGTTCTCAATGATAAGCTGCGAGTTCTTTCCGGAAAGCTCGAACGCGGTGAGTGTGGTTACAACGTCGGTGTCAGCGCCGGTGATGAGGAGCTTAGCGTCGTTGTCAAGCTTGAAGCCAACGTTTGCACCGTTGTGGGCAAGCTTAATGTTATTGAATACAATGGAGGAGTTCTTCAGGGTGAAGGCCGTCTCGTCGAAGTTAACGGAAATGGTCTTTCCGTTGCCGTTCAGTGTGATGCCGTTGATGCCGTCGATGTTGATCGTGGCCTGCAGATCGAGGTCAACCTTCAACTCGATCGTGGAGCCGACGGGTGCTACCGCCAGTGCCATTGCGATGGAGGTGACGGAGGTGGGCTCGCTGCCGGTGACGATAATGTCGGCAACAAACTCTACGCCGGGGATCTCTACTGTTGCGGGATCAATTGTCGAGGTGCCGTTCTTGATCAGCGTAGCGGCAACGCGTACGCCGATCGAAACAAGCTCGCTGGGAGTTGTGAAGACACCGTTAGCATCGGCCATATACAGGGAGGTGGGATCAACGATTACGTTATTCTCAGTGCTTGCCAATTCATTCTGCGCGGCAACGAACGCGGTGTGTGCATCGCTGGTCTTAAGGTTGAGGAAGGTGGCAATCTCACCAATGACCACGGGCATATCAGACAGATCTGTGCCGGTGATATCAGACAGGTCCTCGCGTGTATTGGTGATCAGTGCGGTAAGGGCGCTTTCATAAGCGGCGACCTGTGCCACGTCCTTCTCACCCTGCATCCAGTACATGCCAACTACGTTGACCTTGTAGCCAAGAGAGGTGTAGTCAGCGATCTGCTTGCTGAGCATTGCGATGAAGGTGCCGTAGAGATTGCTCCAGCTGCCGGCGTCAGTTGCATCGGCGCCTGCCAGAGTGGCATCGTTGGCAGCAAACTTGATGATGGCGGCATATCTATCGGAGCCCGCGGTATAAAGTTCGGAAAGCTTTTGAGCCATACCGACCTCAAAGCCCATCGTGCCCTGTGCCCAACCAAGGTCAAGCGAGGGCGTTGCGCCGATGGCGGTGTATTGGCTTGCCATATAGCGGACGGTGTTCTTGCCGTAGATCTGGGTCGCACGCTCGGAAATCATGCTCGAATAGAAGACGTTTGCGGAAATGGCGCTTTGATCAAAGGCGTTTGCAAAGTTGTTGCTGTAGGGGGTGTTACCAACTGCATTGGAACCACCTGCCACAAGGAAGATGTCAAGCGTCTTCTGTGCGGTGTCACCGCCGCAAGCATCGGCAAGTGCGGCAAGCTGCTCTGCCGTGTAGCTGTTGGCGGAGTCGTTGTAGGCCACGTTGGCAACCTGCGCCACGGATCTGGAGTTCTCGGCCTTGTCGTATGCAGAGTAGAAGAAGAAGGGAGCTTCAGATTCAGCGTCTACCAGGTCTGCATAGAAGACGACAGAGTAAGCGGTGTTGAAGTCCTCTTGTGCGATACCCGTATAGTTAAGGGTAATGATAATGGATCCATCTCCAAGGACCTGAATGTTGGCTGCACTTGCATCTACCTTAAAGAAATCCTCGCCAAGCACCAGGCCGCTGCTGGAAAGACCGTAATGAGAGAAGGTCGTGCCGTCGGTCAGCATGCTGGTGGGAACGATCAGCATACCGAAGTTAACCGCACCTTCAAGTGCGATGTTCTGGAAGTATTGAAGCGTGTCAGCGCTTACAGTTGCCTGGAAGCCAAGGCCCGTAATGGTGTTTCCGTTGAAGACAGGCGTTGCACCTCTGGTGGTCATGATCGTGTTGAGAGAGGAGGATGCGATGCCGGTGTGGAGTGCGCTGGCCGTACCCTTGCCAAGGTTGACGATCAGATTTGCGTTACCGTATGCGTGGTAGGAGTGCAGCGTCAGCGAACCTCTGGAGTCCGTTACGTTGCTGAAAACAGGGGAAACACGGCTTGCGTTACGGAAGGTACCGCCGTAGATGTTGAGCGTGCACGCGGAGGGAAGAGAGATGGGCGAGGTGGTGCCGTCAACACTGGTGCAGGCGTAGGTGCCACCATAAATATTGATGGTAACCGTCGTGTTCAGTGCAGAGATCAGGGGAGCGACCTCGGAAGAGAAGTAGCCGTCGTAGAAGTTTGCGGACATGTTGCCGCCAAAGTTCACAATAGCGAAGCCGTTGATCGAGTTGAAGGCGCTGGCGTTAGCTTCACTGATGAACATGCCGCTGAAGATGTTGGTGTAGGAGCCCTTGGCGCCGCGCAAACGGACGGGAGTGAGCTCAGTGGAAATAAAGGTAACGTTGGAAAGGTTGACGCGTGCGACAACGGTGTCGTCGGAGGTGATGCAGAAGGACTTGACCTTGATGTAAACGTTCTCCATGGTGAGATCCACGGTGGAGGTTTTCATCAGCCAAATAGCAGAGCAGTCTTCGGCGCTGTTCTTCATTTCAATGTCTTTAAGATTGATCTTAACGTCGCCTGCGGTGTCAACGAAGATGATAGCGCTGTCGGAAACAGAGCCGGTGCCGGCGAGAACCGCGCCGCCGGTAACGTTGAGCTCAACACTGGCATTGCCGGTGAAGTTGAACAGGGTGTAGGCGGTGTACTCGCCACCTTCAAGGGTGATCTTGGCACTTGCATTGCCTTGCACGCGGATACCGCCATTGGCGAAGCTCAGGCCACCGTTCTTCAGTGTGATATCGGCAGTTCCTGCACCTTCCACAGAGAACAGATAGCCCTGCACAGCGGTGGTGGAGAAGAAAATGTTTTCAAATTTAACAGTTACGGGATTTGCTTCGGAGACGACGAAGAAGTTCGTGGAATTCTCCTTTGCCTTGGAAATCGAGTAAAACTGACCCTCTTCAAGTCCAATGGCGATGAAGGAAACGGACTTGTTAAGGCGACATTCAGAGGAAGATACGACCATACTGCCAATCACGTAGATCTTGCCACCGTCCGGAACGGCTTCAACGGCCTTAACAATGTCGTTGAAATAGGTGACGTCCCTATCACCGCCTTCCGTTTCGCCAATACGGAAGCAGTAAAGAGCGGATTTGGCTTCACCGTCATTTTGGAAGTCAATGTCGGGGTTATAAGTTTCCCGATCCACAGGCACGGCCACGCTGCCGGAAATGTTCCAAACGGTTGTCGCGGCGGCGAAAGCTTCCGCGCACGTGGTGAAATACGCTACATCGGGTACGCCGCCTTCGGTTTCTGTCACGCGGTAGTTGTAACCAAAGACTTTAGCGGTAGCGTCATTTTCGAAGGTCTTCTTGGGATTGCCAATGTTGAGGCCGGCAATCGTTGCACCCAATTTGGTAACTTTGTTAAGGTTAGCATGGAATGTACTGTTGGTCGAGGTGAACTTGGCCAGGCTGATCTCCGTTGCAAGGCCGTCTGCCACGATATGAAGAGTGCCTATGCCTTCGTGATAGATCAAGTATGTCGTATCGGCGGTTGTGCCATCGAAATCGATCGTGGAATTCACAAACTCAAACGTATGAGAAGCATCTGTGGTGCCGCTGAAAGGATAGCTTTGCTTGGGTCTCAGGACCGAGTTCTTAAACGAGATCACAGACTCATTGTAGCACTTGAGTGCGGGATCCAATTTGTCGAACGAAAGCGTCAGGTTTTCAAACGTAAGCTCGCCGGCGACGCTGATGCCCGACGTTGCGGTTACAGTCAGCGTAATGTTAGCGCCCTCAGCACCCTTGATGGTGAGGGCTTTGCCAGACTCAACCTTGATGGCGCTGTTGCTGGAAGCAAAAGCGTCCTTAAGGAGCACAACCTCGGTCACACCATTGTCAATCGCGTCGGAAAGAGCCGCTTCAAAACTCGCGTAAAAATACGGCGCGTCGTTGAACATGAAGTAGGCCGCACTCGTGTCATCCTCGGATGTCGATCCCGTGGGTGCCGCAGATGCCGCCAACACAGAGATGGCGAACAGGCACAGCACCAGAACGGTGAACAGGAGTGTGCGTTTTACAAATGTTTTCATAAGGTTCCTCTCTTTCCGGGCCTTCGCGGCCCGCAAAAATGCTACAAGCGCATAGACACTTGCTACGCAAACTTGGTTACGACCATTTTACACTAAATTATTAATAAAGTCAAGCGCCCCGTCATTTTTTCTTCATTTTTCACTTTTTGCACAAATATTTACAGTCATAGCGTACAAAACGCCCAAAAAACCGCCGCTTGCGAGCTTTCGTGGGCGTAGATTCTGCCTTTGGCGCTGTGTGTAGGGAGAAAGTGAGAAAAAGAGAAAAGGAGCAGTGTTTATAAAATGTTCACATATTCGCGCCTGTTTTTTCTGGAAATATGAAGCGAGCGGCTTTGCGGAAGAAAAAAGCACCGCGCCGAAAACGCTCGGCGCGGTGCAAAAATGTGTTTTACCCCTCGGTGTGGGCGAACTGGCTATAGAAAAGCGTGTGGTAAAAGCCCTTCTGCGCAAGAAGCGTCTTGTGCGTGCCCTTTTCCACCACTTGGCCGTCGCGCATGACCAGAATCAAATCGCTTTCCTTAATTGTAGAAAGGCGGTGTGCGACCACGAACGTGGTGCGACCCTGCATCAGCTTGGCGAAGGCGCGCTGAATGCGTTGCTCGGTGCGGGTGTCGATCGAGGAGGTTGCCTCGTCCAGAATCAGCATCGGCGGGGTGGAGAGCATCAATCGGGTGATGCAAAGCAGCTGGCGCTCGCCCTGCGAGAGCGCGTCGCCTTGCTCGCCGATCACGGTGTCATAACCGTTTGGCAGCTTTTTGATGAAGCTGTGCGCGTGAGATTGCTTGGCGGCTGCCACGATCTCCTCACGCGTGGCGTCAGGTGCGCCATAGGCGATGTTTTGTGCTACGGTGCCGGATTTGAGCCACGTGTCCTGTAGCACCATGCCGATCGAGCGGCGCAGGACTTGGCGATCAATTTCGCGAATATCGTGGCCGTTGATCCGGATCGCGCCGCAGTCCACGTCGTAAAAACGCATCAACAAATTAATAAGCGTTGTTTTGCCACAGCCGGTGGGGCCGACGATTGCCACGTGCATACCGGGAGTGATATCCAGATCAAGGTTTTGGATCAAGGGCTTTTCGGGGGAGTAGGAGAAACTGACGTTCTCAAACGTGACACGCCCGGACGAGTGTGTATCTTCGTCGGTTTTTGGCGTGGGAAGCTCCGGCGAAACGGGCTGCACCTCAGTGGGGGCGTCCAGGATCTCGAAAATGCGTGCGGCAGAGGCAAGTGAGCCCTGCAGCTCGGTGATCACGCCCGAAATCTCGTTGAACGGCTTCGTGTACTGATTGGCGTATGCAAGGAAGGCGGAAAGTCCACCTACGGTGAGGGCGGCTCCGGGGGACATGACGACCAGTGCACCGGTCAGCGCTACGCCTGCGTATACAATGCTGTAGACGAAACGCGTGCTGGGGTTGACCAGCGAGGAGAAAAAGGTGGCGTGGAGCGACGCTTTTTGCAGATCCTTGTTGATTACATTAAAATCGTCCAGAATATTATCCTCTTGCGAAAAGGCGCTTACCAGCTTGTGAGAGCCGATCGCCTCCTCCATCAGTGCGGTCTGCTTGCCGCGGATCTCGGACTGCAGCTTGAACATTCTGTAGGTGCGCTTGGCAATGAAAGACGCCACGAAAAGCGACAGGGGGGTGACGAGCACCACCACCAGCGTGATGCCGAGGTGGACGGTGAGCATGAAGATCAGTGCGCCAAGGATCGTGGCGGCACCGGTGAAAAGCTGGGTGAAGCCGAGCAGAAGACCGTCGGTGAATTGATCGACGTCTGCGATCATGCGGCTGACCACGTCGCCGGTTTTGCGCGAATCCAGGTAGGAAAGCGGCGTTTTTTGCAGATGGCGGAAGGCGTCGTTGCGAATATTTCTTGCCACGCCGAAGGTCATCTTGTTGTTGCAGACGTTCATCAGCCATTGGAAGATCGCGGTGGCGCCGATGGCAATCACGGCCTTTGCAAAGATGGCGCGAATGCTGCTGAAATCCACCGCGCCGGGTGCCACGATGCAGTCGATGGCATCACCGATCAGAATGGGAAGCCAAAGCGTAAGGGCGACCGAGCTGACGGCCAAGACAAGGGAAATAAAAAGGTAGGAGCGATAACCGCGCAGATAGGAAAGTACGCGCAAAAGGGTGCCCTTGGGGGCTTTTTTGGTGGGGGAATTGCGTACCGTTCGGGGAGTAACGTTCTTTTTAGACATTGGTGCGCACCTCCTCCTTGCCGAATTGAGAATCGTAGATCTCGCGGTAAATGGGGCAGCTTTGCAGCAGTTGTGCGTGTGTGCCGAGCCCAACGAGAGTGCCGTCCTCCAGCACAAGGATCTTGTCGGAGTGCATCACGGAGGCGGCACGCTGGCTGATGATAAAGGTGGTGGGACGGTGGGGGAGCGCCGCCAGTGCCGCGCGCAGGGAAGCGTCGGTGGCGTAGTCCAGCGCAGAGGCGCTGTCGTCGAGAATGAGGATCCGTGGTTCGCCCACGAGTGCGCGAGCGATGCAAAGGCGCTGGCGCTGGCCGCCGGAAAAGTTTTTGCCGCCTTGCTCGACAGGGGCGTCGAGTGCGCCCGTTTTCTCCATAACAAAACCCAATGCCTGCGCGGTGGAAAGTGCATTTTGCAGTGTTTGCTCATCGGCACTTTCACAGCCCCAAAGCAGATTGGAGCGGATCGTACCCGCGAAGAGCTCCGCCTTTTGCGGTACGACGCCAATATGCGCGCGAAGCGCGCCGGGATCTTGATCACGTACGTCAACGCCACCGACCAGAACGGCGCCCTCGCTCGCGTCATACAAGCGCGGGATCAGATTGATAAGGGAGGTCTTGCCGGAGCCGGTACCGCCGATCACACCAACGGTTTCGCCGGGGGCGGCTGTAAAGGAAATATTGCTCAGCGCGGGATCCGCGTCCTTGTGATAGCGCAGAGAAACGTTGCAAAATTCCACACCGTTGTGCGCGGCTTCCTTAGTTGCTTTCTTGACGGGCAACCCCTCGGGGGCGTCGAACACGCGGTTGATGCGGCTGCCGCACGCGCACGCCTTTGTGATTAAAATAATGAAGTTTGCAAGCTTGATCAGCTCCACCAGGATCTGGGACATGTAGTTATAAAGCGCGATGACGTCGCCGGTTTGCAAATTCCCAACGTTGACCTGCACACCGCCAAGATACACGATGCCAAGAATGGAAAGATTGATGATCACGTAGGTGAGGGGATTGAGCATCGCGGAGATGCGCCCGGAGAGGCGCTGATAGCGCGTGAGCTCTGCCGTAGCGCCCGTATATTCACGGATCGCCTCGTCCTCGTGAACAAAGGCACGTACCACGCGCGCACCGCTGAGGTTTTCACGGGTGAGCAGCAGCACGCGGTCAAGGCGTCCTTGCACGCGGCGGTAAAGCGGGATACCCGCCAGCATGATGCCGAAGATCACGAGCGAGAGCGCGGGAATGGTGATTACGAAAACGCCGGCGGCGTCGGGGGAGACCGTGAACGCCATGATCATCGCACCGAACACGATAAACGGGGAGCGCAAAAACAGGCGCAGCACCAGATTGACGGTGTTTTGGATCTGGTTCACGTCCGACGTGGCGCGGGAGAGCAGGGTGGACGTGCCGAAGCGGTCGGTTTCGGCATAGGAAAGCTTGCCGATCTTTTCAAACAGCGCCGAGCGCAGCTCGCACGCCATACCCACCGCGGCCTTGGCGGAAAAATACTGTGCCGTGACCGAGGCAAGAAGCCCCACAAGCCCCAGCAGCACCATGATGCCGCAGCGTTGCAGGATATAGGTCTTATCGCCGTTTTTGATGCCGACGTCGATGATGTCTGCCACCACCAAGGGGATGAACAATTCAAACAGGGCCTCCAGCATCTTGAAAAGCGGCCCCAGTGCCGCTTCCAGCTTATAATGCTTCAGATATCTCAGGATCTTACCCAAAACGGCACCTCCTTTCATACCCATACATTGTATCACAAATTGCAAAAAAACACAATACCTTGTATTTTTTTTATTGAAAACTTGATTTTGCGAAAAAATGGTGTATAATAGAGGGGAATGAACGTCAAAGGGGCGTTTTTGCCCGGAAAGGTTTTGAAAATGGCAGAAGAAAATTGCACGCATAATTGCTCCTCGTGCTCTTCGGATTGCGCTTCGCGCAAGGCCCCCCAGCACGAGCAGCCCCACGCCAAAAGTAATATCAAGCACACCATCGCCGTGATGAGCGGCAAAGGCGGTGTCGGCAAGTCGCTTGTGACCTCTATGCTCGCCGTGGCGCTGTCCCGTATGGGCTATCGCGTCGGCATCATCGACGCGGATATCACCGGCCCCTCGATCCCCAAGGCATTCGGTCTTGCGGGCTCGGACGGCTTTGAGGGTGAGGAGAGCGGTATGTACGCTCCCAAGACTGAGGGTGGCATCGGTGTCGTTTCCCTTAATCTGCTTCTCCCCGATGAAACCACGCCTGTGATCTGGCGCGGCCCCGTGATCGCGGGCACGGTGAAGCAGTTCTATACCGATTTCATCTGGGACGTGGACTATCTGCTTGTGGACTGCCCTCCCGGAACGGG
>JAZRFG010000011.1:0-1262 GCA_045661265.1 Eubacteriales bacterium | reverse complement strand
CCAGACGGGAAATGCGCTCATACTCGTGGTGGTGCGAGCGCACGCACACAAGCGCGGGGCATTTTTGCTTCGCTGACCAGATGGTTTCTGCGGTCTGGACGCCAAAGGCCTTGGCGCGCTCGTTTTTTGCAAGAATGATGCCGTGGCGGCTGTCGGGGTCGCCCGTGACCGCCATCGGCACGTCGGCGAGGGCGGGATTTAAGAGCGTTTCCACCGAGGCAAAAAAGGCGTTGCAGTCGCAGTGTAAGATCACACGGTCCGTCATGTCAGTCCAGGGCCGCAAGGAAAGTGGTTCCCGCGGGGATACCGATGCCCATGCCAAAGGGCGTGCCGTCCTTATCGGGGGTACGTGCCACGAATTTGGTGGCACCAAGGAATCTTGCCGCTTGCGGCGCCTGCGCGGTGTCGCCCCACCATTCCTTGAAAAGCACCGTGTCGCCGTCGCGCTCGTAAAGCGCGGCGAGGCGCCCGTCAAGCCCCACGGCGCCGCCGAGCGAGAAGGACAGCGAGAGAAAATCCGCACTCATGCGGCAGTAGGGAGGGCGCAAAAAACCATCCCGCGCGGCGAGGTATTCCTCTTTGGAAAGTGTGGCAAAGCCCGCGGTATCGCCGCCCTCGGCATCGCCCTGCCACTCGCGGTAGGGAGAGAAGGGCTCAAAGCCCGCCGCCTTGTAAAAATCAAAGAGCGATGGGGACATCGGGCGCAGGAAAACGGGCGTGCCGCGCTCTGCCACGCGGCGCAAGAGCTTTTTGGCAAGCCCCTTGCCGCGGTGCGCCTTGGCGGTCGCCACGGCGTACAGATAATGCGCTTTTTGCACGCCTTCCTCGGTCACGATGTCATAGGGGAGCGCAAAAAGCATAGACGCGAGCTCCGCGCCCTCGCCCATCGCCACCAGTTGCTTTGGAAAGCCGAGCGCGAACAGTGCCTCGGTAAAGCGGGCGTCCTCGCCCGGGAATGCCTCGTCATACAGCGCACGCGCGAGCAAATATAAGTCTTTCACAGTGATGTCGCCCCCTTTCTTTTCTTCTTTCTTATAGTATACCGCATTTGTCCGTTTCAGTCAAGTGCAAACGCGAAAAACCTGTATAACTCGTGCCGTTATGGGGGTATTTCCAGGATTTGCATTTGCAAGAAAGGGGCGGAATGTGGTAAAATGGTGAAGTAAAAGGAGGGTAGACTATGAAAAAAAGAAGAATGCGGCGTGTGTTTGCCGCGTGCGTGATTGCACTGATGCTGGCGTCGATCTTGTGTACGCAGGCGG
>JAZRFG010000010.1:0-16215 GCA_045661265.1 Eubacteriales bacterium | reverse complement strand
CTCACACGCGCACAAATGGATGCGCGGGGGTGGGATGCACCTGATTTTGTATACGTCACGGGTGACGCCTACGTGGATCACCCGTCCTTTGGCGTGGCCATCATCTCCCGCGTGCTCGAGAGCGCGGGCTACCGCGTGGCGATCCTCTCCCAGCCCGATTATAAAAGCAAGGACGCGTTTCGCACGTTCGGGCGCCCCAAGCTCGGCTTTTTGGTGACGGCAGGAAACATTGACTCGATGGTGGCGCACTACACCGCCGCCAAGAAAAAGCGCTCCAAGGACTATTACTCCCCCGGCGGTGTCGCGGGCAAGCGCCCTGACCGCGCCACGATCGTTTATTGCAATCGCATTCGCGAGGCGTACGGCGACGTGCCGATCATTCTCGGCGGTCTGGAGGCCTCCTTGCGCCGCTTCGCCCACTACGACTACTGGGAGGGGCGCGTGCGCCGCTCGGTGCTGGTGGACGCCCGCGCCGACATTCTCACCTACGGTATGGGGGAAAATATCCTCTTGCGTATCGCGGAGCTGCTCCAAAAGGGCGTACCCGTGCGCAAAATTCGCGACGTGCGCGGCACGGTCTTTCTGGCCGCGCGCGGCGACGCGGTGCACTACCCCGTGGCGGCCGAGCTGGACTTCAACCGCCTGAAAGAGGACAAGCGCTATTACGCCGAAGCATTCGGCGTGCAGTACCGCAATCAGGACGCCATCAACGGCAAGGCCATCGTGGAATATTACGACGACAAAATGCTGGTGCAAAATCCACCGATGCCGCCGCTGGAGCGCGAGGAGCTGGACCGCGTCTATGCCCTGCCCTATCAGCGCACCTATCACCCCGACTACGAGCCGATGGGCGGCGTGCCCGCCATCGAGGAGGTACAGTTCTCGCTCACCCACAACCGCGGCTGCTTTGGCGCGTGCAACTTCTGCGCGCTTGCGTTCCATCAGGGGCGCACCGTGCGCTCGCGCAGCATCGAGAGCGTGGTGGCCGAGGCAAAAAAGATCACTGAGATGCCCACCTTTAAGGGTTATATCCACGACGTGGGCGGCCCCACCGCCAACTTCCGCGCGCCCGCGTGCGACAAGCAGCTCAAAAGCGGCGTGTGCGCACACCGCAAGTGCTTAGCGCCCAAGCCCTGCCCCAACCTCAAGGTGGATCACAGCGAATACATTCAGCTTCTGGAGGCCATTGAAGCGCTCCCGCGTGTGAAAAAGGTGTTCATTCGCTCGGGCATTCGCTTCGACTATCTGCTTGCCGACCCCGACGAGCGATTTTTCAAAAAGCTGGTGCGCGACCACGTGAGCGGTCAGCTCAAAGTCGCCCCCGAGCATTGCGCGCCCCGCGTGCTGGACGCGATGGGCAAGCCACACTTTGAGGTCTATGAAAAATTCCGCAAGCGCTATTTCGAGTTGACCAAGTCAATGGGCAAGGAACAGTATCTCGTGCCCTATCTGATGTCCAGCCACCCCGGCTGCGAGCTTTCCGACGCGGTGGCGCTTTCCGAGTGCCTCAAGCGCGACCACTACGCGCCCGAGCAGGTGCAGGACTTCTATCCCACCCCCGGCACCGCCTCGACGGTGATGTATTACACAGGGATCGACCCGCTCACGATGAAAAAGGTCTTCGTGGCCACAGACCCCGAGCAAAAGAAGCTCCAGCGCGCCCTTTTGCAGTGCAACCGCCCCGAAAACGCGGCGCTGGTGCGCAAGGCACTGCGCGCGGCGGGCCGCGAGGATCTGATCGGCTTTGCCCCCACGTGCCTGGTTCGCCCTGAGGGCGCGCAGCACACCCCAAGAGTGCAAAATGCCCCCAAGACAGGTGCGGGAAAGCACGAAAAAGTGCAAAATCCCCCGAAACGGGGTGAGAAAAGCGCAAGATCTGCGCGCGAAAAAGCACCCGCGCGCCCGGCGGGGTCGCCAAAGGGTGGCGTGATGCGCGACACAAAGCCGCAAAAGGGCGGCGCCGTGCGCGGCGGCAAGAGCGCGCAAGGCACAGCCGCCGGCAGACCCACCCCCAAAAATCAAGCGCCGAAGCGCAGAAAGTAACAAGACCCTATGACCATTATTGACATTATTGCACAGATCATCGGCGCGCTGGCCGCCGCCTCCGCTATCGCCAGCTGTCAGATGAAGCACCGCCGCTGGATCCTGATCCTCGGTGCGGTGGCGCGCGTGCTTTTCACTGTGCAATACGTCCTGCTCGGTGCCTACGTTGGCGCAGCACTGGAGGTGCTGGGCATTCTTGCCGTCCTGATCGCGGCGCGCAAGAACCACCCCACCGTGCAAAAGCTGCTCTTTCCTCTGATCACGCTGGTGCACGTATCGATTCTGGCTCTCATGGTGATCTTCTATCAGAATTGGACGGACATTTTCGTGATGCTTGGTATGATGCTGCACACCGCGGCGCTTTGGTTCAGCCACGAAAAGCGCATTCGTTACCTCTCGCTTTGCGGCTCGCCCTGCTGGCTGGCATATAACCTTGCCAACAAGGCCTTCTTCCCCGCCCTTAACGACGTTTTCTCTATCACCTCGCTTCTTGTGGCGATCTATCGCTACGACCTGAAAAGGAAGAGGGCAGAATAACGCCGAAAGCAAAAAAGACCGCCGAGGCGGTCTTTTTTGTTTTGCCGTCATATCCTTTTCCCGCCGTGCATATCTATGAATGAGGCCAACATGAAAAAAGGAGGAATGATGTATGGATACTCAACTGGAAATGAAGCCGCAGGCAACACGCCTGCCAAAGCCGGGGCGCCGGCACGTGATGATCGCCTGCGCGGTGCTTTTGATCGCCGCCGCCGTGCTGCTCAACGTGGTGCTCTTTACCAATCAGACACCCGTTGTGGAGGATCCCAATACCGACGTCGGCACGGGTGGTGATAACACGCAAAGCGGCGACAGCACTCTGGACGGCTACTTCTCTGCCACACAGGTCAGCCGCCAGCGCGCACGCGACGAGGCACTTGAGGTGTTACAGGGCGTGGTGGAAAGCGCCGACGCGGACGAGGCAACGAAAACAAGCGCTCTGCTTGAAATCTCTGCGCTTGCCGAGGCAATGGAATCCGAGGCCAATATCGAAACGCTGGTGCTTGCCAAGGGCTTTGCCCAGTGCGTGGCCGTGATCAACGGCGAGAGCTGCTCGGTGGTCGTAAGCAACGAGGGCGAGCTCCAGCCCGCACAGATCTCGCAGATCAATGAGATCGTATACGAGCAGGCGGGCATTCAGCCGGTGAACGTGAAGATCATCACCAAGTAAAGGATCACATACAGCGGGGAAGCAAAACGCTTCCCCGCTTTTTCAGTCCCATAAAAGCAGCAACAAAAGGATTGGCAGCACGTCGTCCTCCTTGCCGCCGAGCAACGAGAGCAGGATCACGGCAAGCAGCACCCAATCCCACAGCTCGCCGTGCCGCCGCCCGCCCTCGCCGCACGCGCGCGGCGGGGGCGCGAGTGAGGAAAGAAAGGGCACGCGGGAAAACAGGCCCCCCAGTCCCAAATTTCCAAAGAAATCGCCCCGTTTGCCCTCTTTTTTGTCACACGGCCTGCCCGCGTGGCCACCGAACGCACCAGCGGGTACACTCTCTTTCTCCGCGCTCTCCAAGGACTCCGATGCCTGTTCGTCCTCCGCCGGCGCTTCCGCGGATTGCGGTGGCGGTGGAGGTACCCACTCCGTACTTTTGTAAGTATGCCCGCTGTAATCGGGCGGTGCCTGATACTCTCGCTCCGGCGTGTCCGGTTGAATATACACGCTATCCCTCCCCCGTCATGTTCTTGATGAACTCCCCCACCTGCCAAAGGCGCAGAAGATAATCCGCCGCCGCCTGCCGCGCGGGGGACAAATAGGGCTTCATCGCGCACAAAAGCGCGCGGTGGCGGGAGGCGGCACCCGCGCCGCCCTCCTGCCCCTTGCCCGAGATCGCACGCAAAAGCGGCGCGGCCTTGTCAAGCCCCGCCATGACGTCGGCAAACTCCTCGTCGGGAAGCCCCGCGGCAGGAAGCTCTCTTCCCTCGCGCTCGCTCATTTCTTGCCGCGCAAATTGCGCGTGAACTGCAAAAGCTCCTCGTCCGTGGTTCCCTCCAGCGTGCGGCGCAGTGCCGCCATATCCGCCGTGCTGATATTCATACCCGAAAGATCCACGCCGTATTCCCGCGTCAGCTTTTCGATCACGGCGGCCAGCTGCTTGTCGTTCAGGGAAAGCAGGCGGTTCAGCGCCTTTCTGTCCAGCTTCATACGATCCCCCCTCTCCTTGCTACCAGTATATGCAAGAGTGCGGGAAAATGCCTTTTTCGACGCGAAGCAAAGAAAAAAACCCGTTGCAACCTTTGTGTTGCAACAGGGTTTTTCCTACCGTTTTGGGGTTAATTGACGGTTTGCTCCTCTTTTTGCTCGGCCCTTTCCGCTTTACTCTCCTCGCGCATCACGCGCGTGGCGTTGGCCAGCATCAGCTTCAGACGATTTTCCTGATTGATGCGCGAGGCGCTGGCGTCATAGTCGATGGACACGAGGTTGACGCCCGGGTGATGCTCGCGAATGATCTTCATCATCCCCTTACCCACGATGTGGTTGGGCAAACACCCAAAGGGCTGGGCGCAGACCACGTTCTTCATGCCGTGCTCGATATGCTCCAACATCTCGGCGGTCAGCAGCCACCCCTCGCCCATCTGCATCCCCTCGTCGATATACCCCTTGATCATCTTTTTCAGCTGATAGAAGTCACAGGGAGGCACAAACGAGGTGTGCTCGCGGTACATGGAGATAAAATCCAGCTGCTTTTTGTGCAGATAGCGGGTGAGCAGGCCCATCACGCGCACCAGAATTCCGAATTTGCCGTAAAGGCGGTGATCCACCTCGTAGCCGTCCAAACAGTACATAAAGAAGTCCAGAAGTCCGCCCATCGAGGTCTCGGCGCCCTCTCGCACCAAAAAATCCTCCAGATGATTATTGGCAAGGGGCGAGTATTTGACAAAGATCTCGCCCACGATGCCGACCTTGACCTTTTCGGTCTTGACACGGGGCAGATTTTGCTCGAAATCCTTCAATATATCAATGTACGTATTGCGCAAAACCTTATATTTGAGGTTTTTGCGGTGACGCATCAGCTCCACGAGCTTCGCGATCCACTTGTCCGCCATTGCCTGTGTCGAGCCCTCGATCACCTCAAAGGGGCGGCACTGGTTATACAAATTCATCAAAAGGTCGCCGAAATACACGCCGTAAAGCACCTGCTTGACGAAGCGCAGCGAGATCTTGAAGCCCGGATTTTTCTCGATGCCCGTAAAGCTGATCGAGATGACGGGCACGTGGGCAAAGCCCGCCTTTTCCAGCGCCTTTCGCAGAAGCGGGATGTAGTTGGACGCGCGGCAGCCGCCGCCCGTTTGCGTTAAGAGCAGCGCGGTCTTGTTCACGTCGTACTTGCCGCTTTGCAGAGCGTCGATGAACTGCCCGATGATGAGAAGCGCAGGATAGCAGGTGTCGTTATGTACGTACTTGAGCCCCGCCTCGATGACCGAGCGCTCCTCGTTTTCCAGCAGCACGCAATGATAGCCGCAGGTGTTGAAGATCGGCACCATCACCTTGAAATGCATATGCAGCATATTCGGGACAAGGATGGTGTAATCCTTTTTCATTTCCTTGGTAAAAACCACGCGATCGGTGTTCGCCATCTTACCCCTCCTTTTTCTGCTGATCCAGAGCGCCGATCAAGCTGCGCAGACGGATGGTCACGGCGCCGAGATTGGTGATCTCGTCGATCTTGATCTGGGTGTAAAGCTTCCTGCCCTTTTCCAGGATCTCGCGCACCTCATCGGTGGTGATGGCGTCGATGCCGCACCCGAAGGAAACAAGCTGCACCAGCTCCACGTTTTTGTGCTCGGTGGCGAAGCGCGCCGCGTTGTAAAGGCGCGCGTGGTAGGTCCACTGATTGAGCACGCGCGGGCGCACGGGGGCGCTCGCGAGATGCGCCACGGCGTCCTCGGTCACCACGGCGAAGTCCAGCGACGTCGCCAGCTTGTCAATGCCGTGTCCGATCTCGGGATCGACGTGGTAGGGGCGGCCGCAAAGGATCATCAATCTCTTGCCGTTTTCCTTGGCGAAGCGCCAGGCGCGCTCGCCCTCGCGGCGAATGGCCGCCATATGACGGGCGTATGCCTTGCCCGCCTTTCGCACGGCGCTCTTTACCTCTGCCTTTTCAAACCCGCCAAATTGCTCGTCAAGGAAGACCAGAAGCTCGCGCGCGAGCTCGCTTTCCTTCTCCAGGCACAGATACGGGTAAAGGAATTTCACCGCACCAAGACTGTCCATGTTGTTTTGCACGACCTCGCCGTAATACGCGACGACAGGGCAGTTGTAGTGGTTGTCCCCCGCGTGCTCATTGACGTTATAGGTCACGCTGGGGTAGAAGATGGCGTCCACGCCGTCCTCGATGAGCTGCTCGATATGTCCATGCATGATCTTGGCGGGGTAGCAGGCGGTATCCGAGGGGATGCTGTACTGCCCCTTTTGGTAGATCTTGCGCGTGGAGAAGCCCGAGAAGCGCACGCCGAAGCCGAGCTCCTTGAATAGCGTGTACCAGAACGGACCCAGCTCGTACATGCCGAGCGCGAGGGGCAGGCCCACGGTCACACCGCGCGTGCCCTCGACGGGGGGCATATTCTCAAACACCGCGCGCTTGTAAGCGTGCAGGTTGGGCAAGGGATTTTCCGCGGGTCGCTTGCCCGCGCCCTTTTCACACTTGTTACCCGATATGTATTTTTCGCCGTCGGCGAAGGTGTTGACCGTAAGATTGCAGCGGTTGGTGCAGCCCTTGCAGACCGTCGCGCGCGAGGTGTGAACAAAGCTCGCGAGCTCCTCGCGGGAGAGCATCGCCGAGCATAGCGTGCGCTTTTTCTGCGCGTAGATGGCGGCGCCCAACGCCCCCATCAGCCCCGCGATCGAGGGACGGATGACATCCCGCCCGAGCTCTCGCTCAAAGGCGCGCAGCACGGCGTCGTTGAGGAACGTGCCACCCTGCACCACGATATTCTCGCCAAGCTCCTCGACCGAGCCCGCGCGAATGACCTTATAAATGGCGTTCTTCACCACCGACGTGGAAAGCCCCGCGGAGATGTCGCCCACGGTGGCGCCGTCCTTTTGCGCTTGCTTCACCGAGGAGTTCATAAACACGGTGCAGCGCGAGCCGAGATCCACGGGGGCTTTTGCGAAAAGCCCCAGACGCGCAAATTCCTCGGCCTCGTAGCCAAGCCCGCGCGCAAAGGTCTCAATGAAGGAGCCGCACCCCGACGAGCACGCCTCGTTGAGCATGATGCTGTCAATGGCGCCGTTTCGGATCTGGAAGCACTTGATGTCCTGCCCGCCGATGTCGAGAATGAAGTCCACGTTCGGGTTGAAGTGGCGCGCGGCGGTGAAGTGCGCCATCGTTTCCACAAGCCCGTGATCGAGGTGGAAGGCGTGGCGGATCAGCTCCTCGCCGTAGCCCGTGACGGCCGCGCCGCGGATGGTGATGCGCTCTGCGCAAAGGGCATAGATCTCACCGAGCTGCTCCTTTACGATCTGCACGGGGTTGCCCTTGTTCGAGCTGTAATAGGTATACAGGATCTCGCGCTGCTCGCTCATCAAAAGCAGCTTGGTGGTGGTGGAGCCGCAGTCGATACCCAGATACGCCTCGCCCTCGTAGGTGGCGGGGTCGATCTGCGGAAGCGTCGCGTGCGCGTGTCGCGCGCGGAACGCCTCGTACTCCTCCTCGTTTTCAAACAGAGGTGCGAGCGTGACGGTATCCGTCGTGGCGGTCGTCGCGCCCTCAACGCGCGCGACAAGCTCGTCGAAGGAGAAGCTTTGCGAGAGATCGGCAGCGTAAATGGCGGCGCCCATCGCCACCGAAACGCGTGCATAGGGCGGGAAAACGGCATTTTGCTCGTCCAGCTTCAGCACGTGCAGGAACTGCTTACGCAGTCCCTCGTTAAAGGAAAGCGGGCCGCCAAGGAACATCACCTTGCCCTCGATCCTGCGCCCCTGTGCCAGCCCCGCGATCGTCTGATTGACCACCGCGCGGTAGATGCTGGCGGCAATATCCGCCTTGGCCGCGCCCTGATTGAGCAGCGGCTGAATGTCAGTCTTCGCAAACACGCCGCAGCGCGACGCGATGGGATAGATGCGCTCTGCCTGCAAGGACAGCTCGTCCATCTCCTCGACCGTGAGGTCAAGGAGCGTCGCCATCTGGTCGATAAACGCGCCCGTACCGCCCGCGCAGGAGCCGTTCATACGCTCGTCGGTGCCGCCGTCAAAGAAGATGACCTTGGCGTCCTCGCCGCCAAGCTCGACCACGGCGTTGGTGTCGGGCTCCAGCTTGCGCACGACCTCGCCCGTGGCAAACACCTCCTGCACAAAGGGCAGTCCCGCGGCGTTCGCAAGACCCAGCCCCGCCGAGCCCGAGATCGCCACCTTGATGGGGGCGTCGCCGATCATTTCGCGCAGGCGGGAAAGGATCTCCAGCGTTTTCACGCGCACCTGTGAGAAATGGCGCTCGTAGCATTGATATGTAATTTTTCCGTTCTGCTCCAGCACGACCTTGGCGGTGGTGGAGCCGATGTCGATACCCAAAAGGGCAAAGGACTGTTTCGCCATAATGACACTCCGTTTCTTTTTCTGTTCCACGGATCCGTGCATCTGCACATTCCTACGCCACGCACGCGCGTGCGTGGCGTAAAAGGGGCAGATACCCTGTTTGGCGCGGGTTATATGGGGAAAACTTTTGCAAAAGTTTTCCCCACACCCCGCTCGAAAATCTCCTTAAAGATTCTTTGTGTGAGTGCAAACAATGCCGATGGTTTTATTCTTTGTCAGAGTTCTTATCGTCCTTGTCACCCAAAAAGTCGGTGTCGGCCACGGGCATTTGGGGCGCCGGGCGTCCCGTGGCGTCAGGAGTTCTCGCGGTCCTCGCCGTCGGCCTCGCCCGCCTCTTGTGCGGGGGCGTCCTCTTCGGTAAGCTCGCCCGCGATCTCGGCGGTCAGCTCCTCCAGGGTAGGCAGGCCCGCACCACTTGTGAGCGCGGCCTTCTCGTTGGCCTTTTCGCGCTCGGCGTTTTCCTCGGCGCTGCGGCGCTTCTTCTCCTCGGCCATATTTTCCAGCTCCTCTACGCTGGGATCGCCGTCCATGGCGGCGGCGAACTGGTCGCCCTCCATCGTTTCGTGGGCAAGCAGATATTCTGCCACAAAATCAAGCTTGGCGCGGTACTCGGTCAGCACGCGCTCGGCGGTAGCGTAGCCCTCGTCTACCAGCGCCTTGATCTCCTTGTCGATCAGCGCGGCGGTTTCGGGCGAATAGTCGGTGCCGCTGGAGAAATCGCGGCCAAGGAATACCTCACCGTGACCCGTGCCGTATTTCACAGGGCCAAGCAGATCGGACATACCAAGCTGTGTGACCATCTTGCGCGCAATCCCCGTTGCGCGCTCAATGTCGTTGGACGCGCCGCCCGAGATATCGCCAAAGATGATCTGCTCGGCCACGCGGCCCGCGAGCAGCTCTGCGATCTGCTCCTTGAGCTCGAGCTTATACACACTGTATTTGTCCTCGGCGGGCAAGCTCATGGTATAGCCCAGCGCGCGACCCGAGGGAATGATAGAGATCTGATGAACGCTGTCCAGATGCGGCAGCACGTGCGCCACAACGGCGTGACCCGCCTCGTGGTAGGCGGTGTTTCTGCGCTCGCGCTCACTCATCACGCGAGAGGCCTTCTTGGGGCCCGCGATCACGCGAATGAACGCGTCGTCGATATCCTGCATACCAATGAGGGACTTATTGCGGCGGGCGGCAAGCAGCGCCGCCTCGTTGAGCAGGTTAGCCAGATCCGCGCCGGTAAAGCCCGCGGTCTTTTTCGCCACCACGGAAAGGTCAACGGCAGCCTCCAACGGCTTCTTGCGCGCGTGCACGTGCAGAATGGCCTCGCGCTCCTTGATGTCGGGGGCGTCCACCGTGATCTGACGGTCAAAGCGACCGGGACGCAGCAACGCGGGGTCAAGAATGTCGGGGCGGTTGGTGGCGGCGGTCACGATGATGCCATCGTGCGAGCCAAAGCCGTCCATTTCCACAAGCAGCTGATTCAGGGTCTGCTCTCTCTCGTCGTGTCCGCCGCCAAGGCCTGCGCCACGGTGACGGCCCACGGCGTCGATCTCGTCGATGAAGATGATGCTGGCGGGGGTCTTGCGCGCCGTTTCAAACAGGTCGCGCACGCGCGATGCGCCAACACCCACGTACATCTCTACGAAATCCGAGCCGGAAAGCGAATAGAAGGGCACGCCCGCCTCGCCCGCAACGGCCTTGGCAAGCAGCGTCTTACCCGTGCCGGGAGGGCCCACAAGCAGCACGCCGTGGGGAATTTTAGCACCCAGACGGGTGAACTTTGCGGGATCCTTCAAAAATTCGACGATCTCCTCCAGCTCCTGCTTTTCCTCGTTCGAGCCGGCCACGTCGGCAAAGGTCACGCGCTCCTTGGCGTCACCCGCGGTCTTGGCACGCGCCTTGCCGAAGCTGGAAAGCTTCGAGCCGCCGTGTCCCGCCGAGCCCATCATAAAGAACCACAGCACCACAAACACCAGCAGAATGACGGCGTAGGGAATGAAGCTTGCCCACCAGGGGGTGGGGGTCACGGGCTGGACCTCGTAATCCGCAAGATTTTGATTTTGCAGCACGAATTCGCCGCAATACTCCTGGAAAAGCCCCAGCGACTGGAGCTGATAGCCCTTTTGCTCAGTCTCAAAGCTACCGTCCGTTTTGGTGATGCGGTTGCCGAGGGCGTCGGTCTTGATGACCGTCATCGACAGATAATAATCCTCGTCGATCAGGAATTCCACGACGTTGTCGGCCTCAAAATAGCCCACCACGTCGCTCAAGATCAGCTTTTCCTCTGCCGTGCTCTGGAACATGACGGACACCACTGCGATGATCACGCCAATGAGGAGCAGGTAGAACAAAATGGATTTGAAATTCTTTTTCATGGGTTCCTCCGTATATGGAATTGCGTTGGTATATACCTCCGACGCCGTCGCGTCGGCAATATTCTTCAGTTAAAAAACAGATACAGAACGCGATCCGCGTTCTTTTTGGCGCCGTCGCGCACAGGGCCGAACGGCACGGCAAGCACGCCCTCGCCGTCACAAAGAAGCGGCATGCGCTCTCGCGCTTCCAGCGCAAGCGCCGCCATTGAGGGCAGCTTTCGCACGCTCTTGTGGCACTTGCCCGCAAGAATGCGGTCGCCGGGGCGTCGGTTGCGCAACGTCAGCGCTCCCTTTATTGTAGCAGAGCAAAAGGGAATGCATGTTTCGTACCTGTAAACATTTCTGCCCTCGGGCATGCAATTTGTGGAAGACTCGCCAAGCACCGCCACGCCGAGCCCGTCGGGGAGCGTGTTCACGCCCTCGGCAAGCAGGATCTCATAATCCGCAACCTTTTGCTCCGGGTCGGTACTGATCACAAGCCGACCTCCCTCGATCTGCACGCGCGCGGCGGGCAGGGAGAGCGATTTGTGTGGGCGCGGCGCGCTCACAGGCGTCCACAGCGCCTCGATGTGCACGGCCTCAGGAGGCGTGGGCAGCAGCTGCTGCATCACGCGCGCAAAGATCGGACGCGGCAGGGCGGAAAGCTCGCTCACGCGGGGAGCGTAACCCTCGCGCGCACAAAAATCTGCGGCAAGCGATCGCAAATATGCCTCGTCCTCGGCAAGCGAGAGCGCGGCGCGCGCCGCGCACGCGGCGCCCGCGGGCCAAAGCTCGCGCAACACAGGCACAACCTCGGTGCGCAAGCGGTTGCGCGGGCAGACCGGCTCGTCGTTGCTGCTGTCCGTTACGAAATCCAATCCGTTTTCGGCGCAATAGGAAAGGATCTGCTCCTTGGTCATCTGCAAAAGCGGGCGCACCACCAGCGTGTCGGCGCCCTTTTCCAGGGGTCGCACGGCGGGAATGCCGCAAAGTCCCCTTGTGCCCGCGCCGCGCAACAGATGCTGCAACACGGTCTCCAGCTGATCGTCCGCGTGGTGCGCGGTGGCAAGCAGCGGGATATCGTTCTTTTTCATCTCGGCAAGAAGGGCATCGTAGCGCGCTTCGCGCGCGGCGCTTTCCAGCCCCAGCCCCCTCTCGGCGGCAAGCGCGGGAACGTCGACCGAAAGCTGCACGAAGGGCACGTCAAGGCGCTCGCACAGCGCGCGGCAGAATGCCGCGTCGCGGTCCGCCTCCTCGCCGCGGATACCGTGATGCACGTGAATGGCGTACAGCGCGCCCTCATAACACCACCACAGTATATGCAGCAGCGCCACCGAATCCGCACCGCCCGAGAGCGCCACGGCAAGCGGCGTGCTCGGCGAGCGACCCGTCAGCACGTGCGGCGGGATAAATCCCACAGGGGGAGATTTCTTCATCTTACGGCTCCTCGCGCCCATCGGTATCCAGCGTCAGGAACTTGGTGTAAGAGCCGATCCAGCCCATCTCAATGTTACCCGTGGAGCCGTGACGGTTCTTCTGAATGATGACCTCAACGGTGTTGCCACCCTGGTCCTCGGGCGAGCGACCCGCCTTATAGTACTCGTCGCGGTACAGGAACATAACCACGTCGGCGTCCTGCTCGATCGAGCCGGACTCACGCAGGTCGGACAGCTGCGGACGCTTATCCGTACGTCCCTCGGTGCCACGCGAAAGCTGGGCGCAGCAAAGGATCGGAATGTGCAGCTCCTTGGCCATCAGCTTGAGCCCTCGGGAGATCACGCCGACCTCCAGCGCACGGTTGTCGTAATGCTGCTCACTTTCCATCAGGCCCATATAGTCGATGACCACAAAGCCCAGGTTCTCCACGCGGCGCAGCTTGGACTTGATGCCCGTTACCGTGATGCCGGCGGTATCGTCGATGAGAATGTTGGCAGAGGAAAGGCGCATGGCGGCGTCCGCCAGCTTCTTCCAGTCCTCGGGAGTGAGCTGGCCCGAGCGCAACGCGCGGCTATCCACCATCGCCTCGCTGGAAAGCAAGCGGCTGACCAGCTGCTCGGCGGACATCTCCAGCGAGAAGATGCACACCGCCTTTTTGCTGTTGATCGCCACGTTGGTGGCAATGTTGAGCGCAAAGCTGGTCTTACCCATACCGGGGCGGGCGCCCAAAATGATCAGATCAGAGTCGCCCATACCCACCAGCACCCGGTCGATGCCGGAAAAGCCCGTGGGGGTGCCGTGCATATCGCCGTCGCTTTCGGCGAGGGCGTGCAGATTTTCCAGCACGTCGCGCAGCACGTCGCGGATATGGCGCAGATTGCGGCTGTCGCGTCCCTGCGCGATGTCGTTGAGCTGCCCCTGCGCATAGTCCAGCACGTGGGTCACGCCCTCCTGCTCGGCATAGGTCATATCCGACACCTCGGCGCAGACCGAGATGATCTGGCGGCGGGTGCTTTCCTCCTTGACGATGCGGGCATAGTCGTTGATATTCACGGCGCTGGGCGTCGCGTCAAGCAGCGCGCGGATATAGTCCTCGCCGCCCGCCTTTTCGTATACGCCCTTGTGCACAAGCATATCCACCAGCGTTACGTGGTCGATCTCGCGGCTCGCGTCAAACAGCTCGCGCATCGCCAGAAAGATCTCGCGATGCTCGGCAATATAAAAATCCTCTGCGCGAATAAGGGACAGCACCTCGGTGATCGAGGCGGGGTCGATCAGGATCGAGCCCAGCAGTGCTCGCTCGGCAGAAACCGAGGCAGGCATCTTGCGCACCGCATCGGTGCCGCTTTCCCACGCGTCATTCATTCTGTGTGCCATCTTACTTTTCCGTCACGATCAGGCGGATCTTACCCGCCACGTCGGTGTAAAGGCGGACGTCCACCTCATAGCTGCCATATGCCTTGATCGGCTCTGCCATCGCGATCTTGCGCTTATCCACGGTGATGCCGTGCTCGGCGGCCAGCTTCTCGGCAATATCCTTCGAGGTGATCGCGCCGTAAAGGCGTCCGTCAGCGGAAGCGCCCGCACGGAACACCACCTGGAAGGTGGTCAGCTTCTCGGCGATCTCCTTGGCATTGGCGCGCTCCACATCGATCTTGTGCTGCGCCGCTGCTTGCTTGTTCTTCAGCTCGGTCACGGCCTGATTGTCCGCGGGCTTTGCCAGCTTGCGCGGAAACAGGAAGTTGCGGGCATAGCCGTCCGAAACCTCTACCATCTGATCCTTTTTTCCCTGACCCTTTACGTCGGCAAGAAGAATTACTTTCATCGTTTTGTTCCCTTTCTATGTGTCCGTATCAAATTTAACCTTATTTTTGTGCCTGCTTGGCCTCGATCTCGGCAAAGTATGCCGCGACCGCCTTTTCCAGCGCATCAATGGCACTTTCCAGCGTGGTGTCCGAGAGCGACGCGCCGGCGGAATCGAAGCGACCGCCGCCACCCATACGCTCAAGGATCAGCTGAACGTTGACCGAGCCGTCCGAGCGACCCGAGATATGCACCGCGCCGTCGATCAGCA
The DNA here is from genome assembly GCA_045661265.1 of Eubacteriales bacterium. Taxonomy (GTDB): domain Bacteria; phylum Bacillota; class Clostridia; order Oscillospirales; family CAG-272; genus Firm-07. Next base: position 1,742 of record JAZRFG010000010.1, on the reverse strand, counting down.
CCAGTGCAAAGGAAGCGCTCACCCCGCGCACGGCAAGCAAGCGATCCGCCTCCTTGGCGGCCGCCACGCGGTCGTCGGCGCCGCGCCCCGTGCCCTCGCTCCAGGTGATGCCCACGGTGTTGCCCTGCAACAGCGTGCAGCCCGAGAAGCTGCGCTCACACACGTAGTCCTCGTAGCTCTGGTTGAAGAAGCTGTTCACGCGCTCGGCGTTCGCGCCCTTACCGTAAAGATAACGCGCGGCGTCCAATGTGCGCGAGCCCGTGTTGCGGGCGAAGCGGTCGGTATCCAGCATGATGCCCGAAAGCATCACGCTTGCCACCTCGTCGTTGACGAGCTGGTTGATGTCGTTCTCCGAGCCGGTTTCGCTTTGCTCCAGCATTTCGCTGATCAGCTCACAGGCGGAGGAGGCACTGGTGTCGATATAGTTCATCACGGGGTCGAAATCATACTCGCCCGTTTGCAGATGATGGTCGATGATGGCGATCTTACCCGACACCTCGCGCACGTTTTTTGCCACCTCGGGCGACTCGATGATGCCGAAGTTGTTGGCGTCCACGATGATGAGCAGCGTACCGGGGCGCACCAGATCCAACCCCTTATGCGCCGACACGAACAGGTCCGCATAAAGCGGCGAGGCGGCAAGGCGCTTGGTCGCGATACGGAAGTTGGGGTCGGAAAGGTTGGAGATGATCTTGGTGGGCACGCCAGCAAACAGACCAAACTGCGCCATGCCCACGGCGGCGCCGATACAGTCGTAGTCGGGGTTGCGGTGACCCATGATCAAGAGATTGTCTGCCCCCGAGATCTTGGAAAGCAGGAAGTTGGCGACCACGCGCGACTGCACCTTGGTGCGGCGGCGGAAGGGTCTTGTCTGGCCACCGTAGTAGCGGATACCGTCACGGCGGCGCACCGCCGCCTGGTCACCACCACGCTGCAGCGCCATATCCAGGGCGTTCTCTGCCTCCAGCGCGCGCTCCGCCATCGTACCGTCGGAAAGCGACACGCCCACGGAAAGCGTCACGGGAATACTGTACTCGCCAAGGCGAATGTCACGCACCCTGTCGAGCAGGTTGCCGAATTTATCCTCTTCGCATTCACGCAACTTCTCCTGCGAGAAAAGCAGCACATAGCGATCGCGATCATACTCACGCAAAAAACCGTTTACGCTTGCCGCAAAGTGAATGAGGATATCGTCCACGCGGCGGGACACGTCACGGTAGCTGGTGCGGGTATACTGGGTCAGCTCCTCCAGGTTATCCACGTCGATATAGGCGACGGCGGGCATTTCCCTCTCGGTCTTTTCCACAAGGTCAAGCAGCTCGGTAATGTCGGTAAAGGTAACCATGAAGTTGGGCTTGTTGTTCAACGTGACCTCATAGGCGCGCGCCACAAAGCGGCCGCAGTCCTGCAGATGCACCACCTTGCCCTTGCGCGACACGCGATACTGCTCCTCGGGCGGGGGCTGCATCGACGCCTCGGAGCCCGCCTGAATGGCGTCCATCGACAGCGTGGAGGGCGGGCGATAGCGCTCCGCCTCGCGGATCTGCGCCAGCGTCACGCCGCCGCACAGCTCCAAAAGGTTGCCGCGGTAAAAGGGATCCTCGGCACCGATCAGGGCCTGCATCGCCTCGTTCATCACGCGCACGCGCCCCTGATCGTCCACGATCACGTAGGGCAGCGCCACGGTGTATTTGAACAGATTGTGCATTTTATCATTCAGCGTCAGGTGCATCACCTGCTCG
>JAZRFG010000009.1:0-24616 GCA_045661265.1 Eubacteriales bacterium | reverse complement strand
CTGCCGTTGCCCAAAATCTCAAAGGGATATTGTGCCGCGCGACAAAGCGCGCATGCCTCGTATAGCTCGTGAATACAGCGCGGCTCGATCACAAGCGCCACCGTGCCGCCGATACGAAAGGTACAAAGTGTGGCGGCGGGAACGTCAGTGCGATAAGGGATCTCCTTTTCTTTTAAGCTCCTTATCAGCTCCCTCACGCGCCAAGCACCAGCGGAACAAGCTGCTCCAAGGTGCTGATCTCATAGGTGATGGGCAAATCTGCAGGGGCCGTTTTTGCTTTGGGATTGAACCAGCAGGTATCGATCCCCGCCAGCACACCTCCACGGATATCCGAGGAGAGCGAATCCCCTATCACAAGGGCTTTTTTTCTATCAAAACAAGGAATACGTGCCGCAACGGTATCAAAAAACGCAGTATGCGGCTTTTCGGTACCGATCTCCTCCGAAATAAAAAGCTCCTGCACGAAGGGGCGTATGGCCGATGGCTCCAGGCGACCGCGCTGCACCGTGGCGATGCCATTGGTGACGATATAAAGCTTACAATGTGCGGCAAGCGTGCGACAAACCTCAAGCGCCTGCGGCAGCAGGTGCCCCTTGGTTGCCAGCGCATCGGTGTAGCCGATCGCAAGCCGAGGGACGTCCAAGGAAAAGCCATAATGCGCGCAAAATGCGGCAAAACGCGCCACGCGAAGCTCGGATTTTTGAATTTCCCCGCGCTCCAGCATTTTCCAATAGCCGTCGTTGATCCTGCTGTACGTGGCGATCATTTCCTCGGTAGGGGAAATTCCCGCTTCGCGCAAAGCGTCACAAAGCGCCTCACGCTCGCAACGCGAAAAGTCAAACAGCGTTTCATCGGCATCCAAAAGCAAAAATTCGTATTTTGCCACGCGTCATCACCCACCTTTCCCTCATTATAACGGATTTTGCCCAAAATTTCAATACAAAATGCCAAGTTTCTTGTTTTTTGTCTTGCATTACATAAAAAGTTGTAGTATAATATACAATGTATATTTTTAATTAAAGGAGGTTGACGTTATGCCCGAAAAGAAAAAGGAGATCCGCGTGGGTCTTGTCGGTTACGGTGCGATGGGAAAAGCACACGCTTGGGCGATCGCCAATCTTCCCTTCTTTTTTGAAGATCTTCCCTATACCGCCAAGGTAACAGGCGTGGTCACGCGCTCGATGGAAAAATCTCTCGCCGTGGCCCAAGCGCTTGGCGCGACCGCTTATGAGAGCGAGGACGCGCTGATCGCATCGGATGCGGACGTGATCGACATCTGCACACCGAACGTCGCTCACGCGCAAACCGCGCGCAAGGCGCTGCTTGCGGGCAAGCATCTGTACTGCGAAAAACCGCTTGCCAATACCCTCTCCAGTGCCGAAGAAATGGCGGATTTGGCCGAGAAATCGGGCAAAATCTGCACGGTCGTTTTTAACAACCGCCATCTGGCTGCGATCACGCGCGCCAAGGAGCTGATCGACGAGGGGCGCCTGGGGCGCATTCTTTCCTACCACTTCGAATATTTGCACAGCTCCTGCACCGATCCCGAAAAAAGCGCCGGCTGGAAGCAAAATGCCGCCATTTGCGGCAAGGGCGGCGTGCTTTTCGATCTCGGCTCTCATATTCTGGATCTTGCCGTGTATCTGTGCGGTCCTATCAAGAGCATCAACGGCAAAAGCCAGATCGCCTTCCCCAACCGCAAGGGTATGAACGGCGAGCCGTGGCAAACAGATGCAAGCGAGGCGTTCTATATGCGAACAGAAAACGAGAACGGCGCCTTTGGTACCCTCACCGCCAGCAAGCTGGCCACCGGTATGAATGACGATCTGCACTTTCTCATTCACGGCACGCACGGGGCGCTCTCTTTCTCGCTGATGAACCCCAACTATCTGGGCTTTTACGACGCCACCGCCAAAGGCGGTGATCTTGGCGGCGAGGCCGGATTTACACAGATCGAGTGTGTGGGACGCTATCCTCACCCCGCGGGCAAATTCCCCTCTCCCAAGGTCGCAAGCGGCTGGCTGCGCGGCCACCTGATGAGCATGTACCATTTCCTGAGCGCCATATATGAAAACAAGCAAAATGCCCCCTCCTTTGCCGACGCCGCCTATATCCAGCGCGTGATGGATGCGGCACTCCGTTCCGACGAAACGGGACGTGACGAGCGCGTATGACGAAGATCATTGGTATTACGGGCAAAAGCGGTGCGGGCAAAGGCCTTTGCTGTGAGATCTTTCAGCGCCACGGCATTCCCGCCATTGACACCGACGCTGTCTATCACGAGCTGCTTTGTGAACGGAATTCTTGCACAAGCGAGCTGGTCGAGGCATTCGGCGCCGACATTCTGGACGAAAACGCGCTGGTGGATCGCAAAAAACTGGCAGAGCGCGTGTTTGGAAAAGAAAATACGCCCGCTCTGTTGCATACTTTAAACGCCATCACCCATAAATATATTATGGCAAAAACGCGCGAGCTGGCACAGCTCCACCGCCAAAACGGTGCGCGTGCCGTGCTGATCGATGCGCCACAGCTTTTCGAAGCGGGCGTGGAAAAGGAGTGCGATCTCACGCTTGGCGTGATCGCTCCCGACGAGCTTTGCATCGCGCGCATCACGGCGCGTGACGGCATTTCCAGGGAGCGTGCCAAGGCGCGCCTTGCGGCACAGCACGACGATGATTATTTCCACAACAACTGCACCGCCGTGATCCAAAACACGGGTAGCAAAACGGAGCTGGAAGCGCAGATTTGCCAAATTCTTACAAAATTTGGAGTGTGATGTCCCCTGCCACGGCACAAAAAGCTGAAGATTGTAGCTTTCCTGCTATCCTTTCTTCTATGCCTGCTTTTCCTCATCCTTTCCTGTGACCACGTTGCGCGTGCTCGCCGCGAGAGCGCCGTACTGTCGCTTGTATACAGCGCCGCCGAGGAATTTGACGTGCCGCGCGCGATGATCCTCGCGGTCATTCGCACGGAAAGCGATTTTTATCCGGACGCCACGTCATCTGTCGGCGCAAGGGGCCTTATGCAACTGATGCCGGACACTTTCCTTTGGATCTGCGAGGATCTGCATGAGCCACGCCCCGCACAGGAAATCACTGATCCCGAAACGAATATCCGTGCCGGCAGCTATTATCTGTCCTATCTCTTTCAAAAATTCAGCAGCTGGCGCGTGGCGCTGGCCGCCTACAATGCGGGCGAGGGTCGCGTGCACGAGTGGCTCACCGATCCCGCGCTTTCCTCCGGCGGCACGCTGCGCCGTATCCCCTTTCCCGAAACCGCCGCTTACGTCAAAAAAGCGTTGGAATTCTACGTTGATTATCTGGAACACCACCCATAAAAGGAGAAAAAACGTGACTGACAGCAAAAAATGGAGCGAGATGCTCACCTATCAAAAAAAGAGCTTTTACGAGCGCCGCGAAAGCGCGGATTTTGACAAGGCGATCGCCTATGCCAAGGGTTACGCCGCTTATCTGGACGCCTCTAAAACAGAGCGAGAGGCAGTCAAGGAAAGCATCCGCCTTGCCGAGGAAAAGGGCTTCCGCCCCTACCGTTTCGGCGATAAGATGACCGCAGGTGACAAATTTTACTATAACAACCGCGACAAAAATCTGTACCTGTTCACGATCGGCACCGAGCACATCGAAAACGGTATTCGCATCTGTGCCGCGCACATTGATTCTCCCCGTCTTGACCTCAAGCAATGCCCCCTTTACGAGGAGGGCGGCATGTCCTTTTTCAAGACCCATTACTACGGCGGCATTCGCAAGTATCACTGGGTAGCCATTCCCCTTGCACTGCACGGCGTGATCGTAAAAAAGGACGGCACGCTGGTGGACGTGTGCATCGGTGAGGATGACACCGATCCCATCTTTTATATCAACGATCTTCTCCCGCACCTTGGGCGCGCTCAGGAGCAAAAGCCGATGGCCGAGGCGATCCCCGGCGAAAAGCTGAACATTCTGGTCGGCTCCCGCCCCTTTGAGGGAGAGGAAACGGATCCCATCAAGCTGCAAACGCTTTACCTGCTGCACGAAAAATACGGCATCACCGAGGAGGATTTCCTCTCTGCCGAGCTTTGCGCCGTCCCCGCCTATAAGGCGCGCGATATCGGCTTTGATCGCTCGATGATGGGGGCTTACGGCCACGATGACCGCGTCTGCGCCTACCCCGCGCTCTGCGCCCTCTTGGAAACGCCCACTCCCAAGCACACGCTCATGTGCGTCTTGGCGGACAAGGAGGAAACGGGAAGCGATGGTAACACGGGTATGAAGAGCGACCTGCTCGTTGATTTGATCGACGCCATTTCCGCGGCGCGCGAGGGCGATCCCGCCGCCGTGCGTGCCCACTCCTATTGCCTTTCTGCCGATGTGTCGGCCGCCTTTGACCCCAACTTCGCGGACGTCTTTGAAAAGCGCAACGCCGCCATGCTCTCCGCGGGCGTGGTGCTGACCAAATTCACGGGCTCGCGCGGCAAATCCTCTACCAATGATGCCAACGCCGAATACGTTGGCTATCTGCGCCGCATTTTTGCCGAGGACGACGTAGTGTGGCAGAGCGCCGAGCTTGGCCGCGTGGATTGCGGCGGCGGCGGTACCGTGGCAAAGTATATCTCCGGCCACAACATTGACACCGTGGACCTCGGCGTGCCCGTCATTTCGATGCACGCGCCCTTTGAGGTGATCTCTAAGGTCGACCTGTACGAGGCATACCGTGCCTTCCTTGCCTTCTGCCGCAATGATTGACCCCTCCTTTGCGCTGATAGAGGCGCGCTTTTCCGAGTTGGAGGCCAAAAGCATGGATCCCGCGATCCACGCCGACGCAAAGGAAGCTGCGCTTTTGATGAAGGAATACCGTACACTCGCGCCCGTGGCGGAAAAAATCCGCACCTTGCGCGAGTTGGAAACCGAATACGCCCAAACGCTGCAAATGGCGCAAAGCGAGCCGGATACAGAGCTTGCCGCGCTTGCCCAAAGCGAAGCGCGCGCCCTTGGCGAGCGCGCCGAGGCGCTCACCAAGGAAATTCAGATCATGCTGATCGCCAAGGACCCGAATGACGATAAAAACATCATCGTCGAGATTCGTGCGGGCGCGGGCGGCGAGGAAGCGGCACTGTTTGCCGCCGTTCTTTACCGTATGTATGCCATGTTTGCAGACAGCGTGGGGCTTCGAACCGCCAGACTTTCCGCCAACGAAACCGAGCTTGGCGGCTTTCGCGAGATCAGCTTTTGTGTCGAGGGCGAAAACGCCTTCTCCAAATTCAAGTTCGAATCCGGCGTACATCGCGTTCAACGCGTACCCGTGACCGAATCACAGGGACGTATTCAGACCTCGACCGTAACGGTCGCCGTGCTTCCCGAAGCGGATGAGGTGGAGGTGCAGATCAACCCGGCCGACATCGTGATGGAATCCTGCAAAAGCTCGGGAGCGGGCGGTCAGCACATCAACAAGACCGAATCTGCCGTTCGTCTGACGCACAAGCCCACGGGTATCGTGGTCGAGTGCCAAGAGGAGCGCAGCCAGTTCAAAAACCGCGACAAGGCGATCAAGATGCTGCGCGCCAAGCTTTATGATATCAAGGTGCGCGAGCAGGACGAGCAAATCGCAGGCGCGCGACGTGCCCAGGTGGGCACGGGCGATCGCAGCGAGCGCATCCGCACCTACAATTACCCCCAAAGCCGCGTGACCGATCACCGCATCGGATTTACGCTGTATAAGCTGGACAAGCTGCTGGACGGCGATATGATAGAGCTTTTGGACGCTCTTGTACAGGCCGATCTTGCAGAAAAAATGAAAAAGGAAACGTAATGCTTTGAACACCGAACTGTTTCATATCACCCAAGTGGAAGGAAACGAGAATTTGATCGCGCGCGCCGGCAAAATGCTGCGCGAGGGCGGTCTTGTTGTGTTTCCCACCGAAACGGTATACGGCCTTGGCGGCCTTGCCACAAGCGATGCGGCGGCAAAGGCCATCTACGAGGCAAAGGGACGTCCCTCGGACAACCCTCTCATCATTCACGTGGCCACCCCCGAGGATGCAGAGCCCTATGCCGTGACCAGTGACACCTACTATCGCTTGGCAAAAAAATTTATGCCCGGCCCTCTCACCGTGATCCTGCCGAAAAAGGATCGCATTCCCCTCTCGGTCACGGGCGGACTTGACACCGTGGCGGTTCGTTGCCCCGCACACCCTGTGGCCTGCGCGCTGATCCGCGCCGCGGGTGCGCCTGTGGCGGCTCCCTCCGCCAACCGATCCGGCCGACCCTCTCCCACGTGCGCCGCACACGTCATCGACGATCTGGACGGGCGCGTAGCCGCCATCATAGACGGCGGTGAATGCGAGGTGGGGCTGGAATCCACCATTGTGAAATTAGAGGGAGATAAGGCCGTTTTATTGCGCCCCGGAGCCATCACCGCAGATGCACTTTCCTGCGTTTGTGAAACGACCATCGCTCCCGCCGTCACGGCAGCGCTTGCCGAAAACGAGCGCCCCCTTTCCCCCGGTATGAAATATCGCCATTACGCGCCGCAATCCCCCCTTGTGCTGTTGGACGGCGAGCGCGCCGCGGTAAGCGCGTTTTTGAAAAACCAAGCAAAGGATCCCACCGTCGGCATTCTTTGCTATGATGAGGAGCAACCGTTCCTCACGGGCCATGCGACCCTATTTCCCATAGGAGCGCGCGAGGACCTCGCAACGCAGGCAAGACGCCTGTTTGCCGCATTGCGAGAGGCGGACAAGCACGTACATCTGCAAAAACTTTACGCGCATCTCCCGCCGAAAACCGGCATGGGACTGGCCCTTTATAACCGTTGCATACGCGCCGCGGCTCACACCGTGGAAAAGATAGATTGATCAGAAAGGATAGCAAATATGGCAAAAAAGAAATCCACACCGATCACAGACCCCGCACAGATCGTGCATGCACCTGCTACGCCGCAGCCGATCACAGAAACGATTGAAAAAAACTACATGCCCTACGTTATGAGCGTTATCATCTCCCGCGCTATCCCCGAGATCGATGGCCTCAAGCCCTCGCACAGAAAGCTGCTTTATACGATGTATAAAATGGGACTTCTTACGGGCGGCAAAACAAAAAGCGCCAATATCGTGGGACAGACAATGAAGCTCAACCCGCACGGCGACGCCGCCATTTACGAAACGATGGTTCGTCTGACGCGCTCTCACAATGCGCTGCTGCACCCGCTGATCGATTCCAAGGGTACCTTCGGTGACCATTACACGGGCGACAAATATGCCGCCGCGCGTTATACCGAGGCCAAGCTCGATCCCATCTGTAACGAGCTGTTCTCCGGCATTGACAAGGACGCCGTGGATATGGTTGACAACTATGACAGCACGATGAAGGAGCCGGTCCTGCTCCCCACCACCTTCCCCAACATTCTGGTGACCCCGAATATGGGTATCGCGGTCGGTATGGCGTCCAACATCTGCTCGTTCAATCTGGCGGAGATCTGCGACGGCACCATTGCCCTGTTGCGCAACCCAAAAACCACGGTGGATCGCCTGCTTGACATCATCAAGGCCCCCGACTTCTCGGGCGGCGGCTATATCGTATACGACCGCGAGCAGATGCGCGCCATCTATGAGACCGGTCAGGGCTCCTTCCGCGTGCGCTCGCGTTACCGCTATGATAAAACGGCAAACTGTATTGAGGTATTGCAGATCCCCTACTCCACGACCATTCCTACCATTGAAAGCGCGCTCACGCCACTCATCAAGGACGGAAAGATCAAGGAGATCACCGACTTCCGCGACGAATCTGACATCAACGGTCTGAAGTTCACCATCGATCTGCGCCGCGGCACCGATCCCGATGCGCTGATGAACCGCCTTTATAAGCTCACTCCCCTTGAGGACAGCTTCAAGTGCAACTTCAATGTGCTGATCAATGCCGCCCCCCGCCAGCTTGGTGTACTGGACATTTTGAAGGAATGGATCTTGTTCCGCACGGAATGTGTGCGCCGCGAGCTCAACTTCGATCTGAAGAAAAAGCGCGACCGCCTGCACCTCATCACCGGACTTTCCAAGGTCCTTTTGAACATCGACGAGGCGGTACGGATCATTCGCCGCGCCGAAACCGACGAGCAGGTCATCGCAGATTTGATGAAAGCATTCTCGCTGGACGAGATTCAAGCCGAGTATATCGCCAACATCAAGCTGCGCAACCTCAACAAAAAATATATCCTCAACAACGTGCAGGAGGCCACCGAGCTGCGCCAGACGATCAGCGAGATCGAGGAAACCTTGGCGGACGAGCTCAAGATCCGCGCCAAGATCGCAGCACAATTGCAGGAGATCAAGAAAAAGCATGGCAAGCCGCGCAATTCGCAGATCATTGACGCCGCTGAGCTCAGTACTGCCGTTGAAGCAACGCCTGTGGAAAATTATCCCGTTCGCCTGGTGCTGACCAAGGAGGGCTATTTCAAAAAGATCACCTTCCAATCCCTGCAAGGCAGTGCGCGCATCGGCAAGGACGAGCAAAAGCTCAAGGAGGGCGACAGCATCAATCAAGAGCTGGATGCCGAAAACAAGGACAACCTGTTGATCTTCACCGATCAGGCACAGGTCTATCGCGTGGCGGTCAACGATTTTGACACCACCAAGTCCTCGGCAATGGGCGACTTCCTTTCCGCCAAGCTCAGCATGGAAAAGGACGAGCATCCCGTTTATATGCAGGTGCAAAACACCTACGAGGACGGCGAGCATATGGTCTTTATCTACGCGAACGGCAAGGGTGTACGCGTCCCGATCAAGGCGTATGAGACCCAAGGCAATCGCCGCCGCCTCAAGGGCGCTTATTCCACCGTTTCCCCTATCGTGGGCATCTTCTACGAAAAGGAAAAGGAGCCCTTTGAGATCCTCTTGCAAAGTGATGCCGACCGCGCGATCCTGTTCAAGACCTCGCTTATCCCTGTGATGAGCACGCGAACCTCGGGTGGTAACGTGCTGATGACGCTGGGCAGACGCGAGAAGGCCGTGATCCGTGCCACAAGCGACTTTGCCGCACTCTGCGAGGACGGCAAGGGCTACCGCAAAACCAAGCTCCCCGCCACGGGACTTCCCCTTGGTGACAGAGGCGAGGAGGGCGAGCAGCTCTCCCTGCGAGATAAATTTTAAACTATTCAAATCATAAGATTGGAGATCACATAACCATGAAAAAGACTTCCCTTAAAACCCGCATCCTTTTGTTCGTCCTGATGTTCCTTCTGGTCGCCTCTATGGCCACCGTCGCTATCATTCCGATCAAGAATGCAATCGAGAAGAGCCGTGATAACGAGCAGGTTGAGGACAGCCACGAGGGCCACGACCACGGTTAAAAGCAAAAAAAACAAAAAGAAAAGCGACCTTGCGGTCGCTTTTCTTTTTTATCAAAGAGATCAGAACTCGATCTTCTTTGCAATATAGTCCTTGAGCTCTGCGATCGGAATGCGCACCTGCTCCATCGTGTCGCGGTCACGCACGGTCACACAGTTGTCTGCGGGCTTCTCGGCGTCGCCAACGGTCTCGAAGTCGACGGTCACGCAAAGAGGGGTACCGATCTCGTCCTCGCGGCGGTAACGCTTACCGATCGAGCCGGTTTCGTCGTAGTCCACGGGGAAATACTTGGCAAGCTCGTCGCGCACCTCAAGTGCCTTGTCAGAAAGCTTCTTGGAAAGAGGAAGCACTGCCACCTTGTAGGGCGCGAGAGCGGGATGCAGGTGAAGCACCACGCGCACGTCGTTCTTCTCGGCGTCGATGACCTCTTCGTCGTAAGCGTCGATGAGGAATGCCAGCGCCACGCGGTCAGCACCGAGAGAGGGCTCAACCACGTAAGGCGTATATCTTTCGTTGGTTTCGGGATCGAAGTAGGTCATATCCTTGTTCGAGTGCTTGGCGTGCTGACCGAGGTCGTAGTCGGTACGGTCGGCAATGCCCCAAAGCTCGCCCCAGCCGAACGGGAACAGGAACTCGAAGTCAGTGGTGCCCTTAGAGTAGAAGGCCAGCTCTGCGGGGTCGTGATCGCGCAGGCGCAGGTTCTCCTCTCTCATGCCGAGGTCAAGCAGCCACTTCTTGCAGAAATCCTTCCAGTAGGCGAACCACTCAAGGTCGGTGCCGGGCTTGCAGAAGAACTCCAACTCCATCTGCTCGAACTCACGGGTACGGAACACGAAGTTGCCGGGCGTGATCTCGTTACGGAAGGACTTACCGATCTGGCAAACGCCGAAAGGCAGCTTGCGGCGCGTGGAGCGCTGGATCGCAGGGAAATTCACAAAGATGCCCTGTGCGGTCTCGGGACGCAGATACACGGTGTTGGTGTTGTCCTCGGTTACGCCGATGAAGGTCTTGAACATCAGATTGAACTTCTTGATGGCAGTGAAATCCTGCTTGCCGCAGGTGGGGCAAACGATGCCCTTTTCCTGAATGTAGTCAGACATCTGCTCGAAAGTCCAGCCGGCAGGGTTATCGTCAAGACCGTTCTCAAAGGCATATTCCTCGATCAGCTTGTCTGCACGGTGACGTGCCTTGCAGGCCTTGCAGTCCATCAACGGGTCGGAGAAGCCGCCCACGTGGCCGGAAGCGACCCACGCCTCAGGATTCATAATAATCGCGCTGTCCAGACCCACGTTAAAGCGGCTTTCCTGCACGAACTTCTTCCACCACGCCTTTTTGACGTTGTTCTTGAATTCCACGCCGAGAGGGCCGTAGTCCCAAGAGTTGGCAAGACCGCCATAGATCTCGGAACCGGGGAAGATAAAGCCGCGATTTTTACAAAGGGCGACAATTTTGTCCATCGTTTTTTCGCTGTTGTTCATACTGGTGCTCCTATTCGATATATAATGTTATTATTTTACTCTTTATTTTCAGTATTGTCAAGCCGTTTGGCAAACTTTTTTGCCTTTTCCCCAAAAAAGTCTCATTTTACCGTCAGCGGCACACATTTCCCCTCAATAAAGGGCAAAAGTGCCCTAACGGTAAGAAAAATCTGGGCGCCACGCACCCCGGCACTAAGAGCAATACGCTCGTGCAAGAGGGCGCTTTCGTCAACGAAGGTCGGAAATTTCTTTTTCATGCCGATCGGCGAGCAGCCGCCGCGGATATAGCCCGTCGTTGGCAAAAGCTCCTTCACGGCAAGCATTTCAATGCGCTTGTTTCCCGTTTGCTTTGCCGCAAGCTTGAGATCCAGATCCTCGTCCACAGGAATACAAAACACAACAAAGCCGGTCTTGTCCCCCTTGGCGACTAAGGTCTTGAACACGATCTCGTGTGCAAGACCCACCTCGTCGGCAACGTGCGTGCCGGAAAGATCGTTTTCATCCACCGCGTATTCCAGCACCTCAAACGGGATCCCCGCGGCCTCCAGGCGGCGCATCGCATTGGTCTTGGTCTTCATCGGTACGCCTTTCCCTCCTCGATCATATCGCGTGCGGCCTGGGATTGTGCAGCCGTCACCGAAAGTCCGCCGAGGATACGTGCGACTTCAGCCACGCGCTCCTCCTCGCCCAAGGGGTGCACGCTGCTTTGCGCCACGCCCTCCTGCACGCTTTTTACAATCTTATAGTGCGTGGTGGCAAGCGACGCGATCTGCGCGGAGTGTGTCACACAAAGCACCTGCGTGTGCTTGGCGATCTGGGCAAGCTTGATACCGATCTTGCGCGAGGTCTTGCCGGAAATACCCGTATCCACCTCGTCAAACACGGCACTCGCCACGCCGTCGCGGTCATTGAGCACGCTCTTCACTGCCAGCATCACACGCGCAAGCTCACCGCCTGATGCAATACGGGAAAGGGGCAGCAGCGGGTCGCCGGGGTTGGTGGCGATCAAAAACTCAACCGCATCCGCGCCGTTGGCGTCAAACTCCTCCCGGGGCGTGACCGACACGGCAAAGCGAACCGAGGGCATATCCAAAAAGGAAAGCTCTTGCAGCACCCTTTGCGAAAGATCCTCGGCGGCAGCCACGCGTGCGGCGTGCAAGCGATCTGCGATCGCGCGCATCTGTTTGGTTTGCGCAAGCAGCTTGCTTTCCAGCTCCTCGCGCACGCCGTCCACGTTTTCCAGCGAAGCAAGGCGTTCTGCCGCCTCGGCACGGAACGAAAGAATTGCAGCTTCGTCCTCGCCATACTTGCGGCGCAGCTTGGTGATCGTATCCAAACGCCCCTCCACGCGGTTGAGCGCCTCAGTGGGATCCCCGTCAGCATCATCTGCGAGATCGCGGGCCCGTTCGGCGATGTCTTCTATCTCATAGCGCATCTCCAGCAGCTTTTTGGCGGCATTCTCCGCCTCGGGAACGGCGCCACAAAGCGACTGCATCGCCTGTGCCGCGCGCTCCAAAATAAGCGAAGCGCTCGCCTTTTCGCTGCCGTAAAGCACGCGATAGACAAACTCGGATTGCTTGGCGATCTTTTCTGCATTTTGCAGCTTCACGCGCTTTTGCAAAAGCACCTCTTCCTCGCCGGGCTTCAGCTTTGCCGCATCGATCTCTGCGATCTGAAAGCGCAGAATATCGCCAAGACGCGCCTGCTCGGCGCTATCCCGCAACAAATTCTTCAGCGCGGCCTGTGTTTCCTTTCGCGCAAGATAAAGCGCGCGATAAGCGGCAAGCGTATCTGCCACGCCGGCGGTATCGTCCAAAATATCGTGCTGGACCTCACTTTTGAGCAGCAGCTGGTTATCATTTTGGCCGTGAATGCTCACGAGGCGCCCCGAAAGCTCCCGCAAAAGCGCCAGCGGCACGGCGCGACCGTTCAAGCGACATTTGGATCTGCCGTCAGCCCCCAGCGTGCGCTGGAGCAGCACCTCGCCGTCCGACTCGACGCCGATCTCTGCAAGATAGGTAACGACCGCATCGTCAAGATCGCAAAAAAGCGCGCTGACCTCGCCCTGCTCGGCTCCGTTTCGTAAAAGATCGCGCGCGGCGCGACCGCCAAGCACAAAGGAAAGGGCGTTCAGCATCACGGACTTTCCCGCACCCGTTTCGCCCGTAATGACGCAAAGGCCGCGAGAAAAATCCACGTCCAAGGAACGAATAACCGCAATATTTTCAATATGCAGCGAGCTTAACATGTCAGCCCGCCTTCATCATCACGTGGATACGCTCGCTGATGCTTTTTGCCGCAGCCTCGTTGCGTACAGCAACAAGGATCGTATCGTCTCCCGCCACACAGCCCAGCACCTCGGCGAGCGCGAGGTTGTCAATGCCCGCGGCCACCGCCTGTGCAAGCCCCGGGAAGGTGCGCACGACCACCAGATTTTGCGCGTAATCCACGCTCAGGATCGAATCTACCAATGCCGCGTTGATCCTCATTCCGGCGACCATTTCCTCTTTTTTGGGCGCCACGTAGCGATAGCTGCCCTTTGAGGTCAGCACCTTGCTGAGCTGAAGCTCGCGAATATCGCGGGACACCGTGGCTTGCGTAACGGAAAAGCCCTCGACAAGCAAGCGATCGATCAGATCGTCCTGCGTTTCAATGTGATAGCGATTGATGATCTCCAGGATCTTCTTTTGTCTGTTTCCCTTCATAGCACACCTCGATTTAGCAGTATGTTTTCATTTTTTCCTGCAGGATCGCGTAAAAGCTTTGCTCGTGCAGGCGAATCAGTCGGGTTTTGATGGGGGAGCGCGTGATGCGGACAAGATCGCCGCGATACAGCTCGAAGTTGATGCGTCCGTCCACGGTCAGATAGAGCATTTTTTCGCGCTGACATACATTTTTGACCTCCAGCGTCACGTCGTCACGGAACAGCATGGGGCGCGCTGTGAGCGAGTGTGAGCAAATAGGCGTCACGCAGAAGCAATTAAGGCGCGGATCGGCAATAGGGCCGCCGGCCGCCATCGAATAGGCGGTGGAGCCCGTGGGCGTTGCCACGATCAAGCCGTCAGCGCGGAAGTTGGAAACCAGCGCCCCGCCCTCGTAAAGCTCCAGATCCACGATGCGCGCCACCGAGCCGTTGGAGATCACGGCGTCGTTGAGTGCAAAGGAGGAGGCCTTACGGCCGCCGCTTTGATTGTAGACCTCGACCGAGAGCATCGCGCGCTCGTCCACGCGATACTGCTCGTCTACCACGCGTGAGAGCAAGGAAAGATCTCCCCCCTCCATCTCGGTCATATAGCCAAGATGGCCGAGATTGATGCCCAAAATGGGCTTTTCAAAGGGGGCTGCACGGCGTGCCGCGTCCAGAATGGAGCCGTCACCGCCCAGCACCACGATGCATTCCGCCTCGCGGTAGATGTCCTCGGGCGCGATGTATTCAAACTCCTTGCGGTTCTTGTGCATGCGGAAGATTTTGTCCTTGTTGACGGATGGGATCAAAACACGCGCCCCAAGCTCGATCAGGCGGTCAGCCACCGCAAGCGCGGCGTTCGCCTTATCGTGAATATTAAAATTGGTGATCAAAGCAAAGCTTTTCATATGTTCACCTTCCTTCCAAAACGATTCTGTCTATCAAAGCATCCGTCACGAGATCCTCTCCCGCCAGCGCAAAATGCGCCAGATACTCTATGTTTCCGTCCCCGCCCGTAATGGGAGAGCGGATCAGTCCCCGCACGGCAAGTCCTGCCGCACGCGCACCCTGCAACACGCGATGCACCGCAAGCAAACGATCACGCGGATCCTTTACCAGGCCCTTTTTGTTCAGCGCGGCACGCCCCGCCTCAAACTGCGGCTTGATCAACGTAACAGCTTGTCCGCCCGCGCCAAGGATCTGTGGCAAGCGCGGCAGGATATAGGTCTGTGAGATAAAGGAAACGTCCATCACCGCAAGGTCAAATTCGCCCACGTCCTCGCGGCGCAGCTCCCTTGCATTGTATTTTTCCACGTTCCGCACGCGCGCGTCGCTCGCCAGCGCGGGGTGCAGCTGCCCACATCCCGCATCCAGCGCGGTCACGTGCGCAGCACCGTGCAAAAGCAGACAGTGTGTGAAGCCACCCGTGGAGGCGCCGATGTCGATCGCGCGCTTCCCTGCAACGTCCAGTGAAAAGGCAGCAAGCGCTCCCTCCAGCTTTTCGCCGCCACGCCCCACAAAGCTCTCGTTTTCCACGGCGATCTCGCCTTGTGTCAGCTCAAAGGCGGGCTTTTTGATCACCTCGCCGTCCACGCGCACGCGCCCGCCGAGGATCAGCCGCTTGGCACGCTCTCGGCTATCAACGTGGCCGTTTTCCGTCAAATATACGTCAAGTCTCATATCAGAACATCTTAAAGAACAAAAATCTCTGGCAAAAATATGCCATGCCGATGCCAAGCAAAGCACCGAATATCACCTGCAAGGGGGTGTGGCCCAGAAGCTCGGGCAAGGAAACGCTCATAAAGCGTTTTTTCTTCTTTCCCATCTCCTCGGTGATCTGATTGATGACCTCGGCCTGCTTGCCCGCTTCGCGGCGCACGCCAACGGCGTCCTTCATCACCACGGCGGCCAGCACGGCAGCCACGGCGAAAAGCGCGGAATCGTAGCCGTACAAAATACCGCAGGAAAAAGCGGTAGAGCAGACCACCGCCGTGTGGGAGCTTGGCATACCGCCCGTGCCGAACAGCGTGTGCATCACCGTAAAATCCTTCTTGTAGCAGGGCGTGGTGATCAGCTTGATCAGCTGCGCCGCAAACCAGGAAAAAACGGCGCAAAGCAGCACGCGGTTGGTCAAAAAGTCGATAAAATTGTTTTTGAACAGTATCAGATCAAAGCTCATCAGTGATCTCTGCTTATCAGGTAATCCGCAAGTCCGTGCAAAAACGCGCTTGCCGGAAGCCCCGTAAGTGCCTCCTTTGCTTCCGTAGTGACGGCACGGGCGTAGTTCAGCGCCTCGTCCGTGGTGAAATAGGTCAAAAAGGTGGTTTTTTCGTTTTCGGCGTCCGATCCGATCGGCTTGCCGAGCAGTGCCGCGTCTGCCGTGACGTCCAGCACGTCGTCCACGATCTGAAATGCAAGACCGATGCCGCGCGCAAAGCGCTTTGCGGCCTCGGTACGCGGATCGTCAAGAGCGAGCCCTGCGGCCAGACACCCCAGCGTAGCACTGACCTCGATCATCGCCCCCGTTTTGTGGGCATGCAGCTTCTTAAGAAGCTCGAGCGGCAGCTTTTTGTGCTCACCTGCCAGGTCCATGACCTGCCCGCCGATCATACCAAAGCTGCCCGCCGCGCGCGAAAGTGCGAGAACGGCATCGCGTGCGGTATCACCGGACACGGCGCTGTTCGAGCAGATCACGCCAAAGGCGCGGGTCAAAAGACCGTCCCCTGCCAGCAGTGCCGTTGCCTCGCCGTACACCTTGTGACAGGTGGGGCGTCCGCGACGCATATCGTCGTTATCCATACAGGGTAGATCGTCGAGAATGAGAGAATAGGTATGTACCATCTCCACGGCACAGGCAAAAGGCAGCGCCGCCGCATCAGAGCCGCCGAACAAACGACAGAACTCCAAAACAAGCGTGGGTCTTATGCGCTTGGCGCGCGAGAGGAGCGCGTAGCGCCCGGCCTCCAGCTCCTCGGCAAAATCCTCGTCGTTGGGGGCGAGATATTCCGCCAGCGCGCGCTCGACCAGCGCAGCGTTTTGCGCAAGACGTTCCACGATCATTCCAACACCTCGCCGCTCTCGGGGCGCACGGTGCGCACGCGCTGCTCCGCCGCATCCAATCTCTCGTTGCAGATCTTGACCAATGCGATGCCGCGCTCGTAAAGCGAAAGCGACTCCTCGAGAGCTACCTGCCCCGCCTCCAGTCTGTCCACGACACTTTGCAGCTCGGCGATCGCCGCCTCAAAGCTTATTTCCTTTTTATCAGCCATTATTTACTCACTTTCCCGCACACCGCTTACGGTGGCGTCAACCGTACTGTCCGAAAACCGAATACCGATGCGATCTCCCGCGGCCAGTCGCTTCCCCTTTGTGACGGCTTTGCCGTCGCCGTCAAACACGGCGGTGTAGCCACGCGAGAGCACACGCAACGGCGAGAGTGCCTCGATCTTGGCGCACAGCGCGGCAAACGAGGTCTTTTGCTTGGCGACCGTTTGCGAAAACGCCGCCTGAGCCCGCTTATCCAGATACGCCACATTCATGCGGCGCTCGTCTAAATAGTGTTGTGCCGAACGAAGCACGGGCGCGCCGGAAAGGCGCACAAGCTCGGCACGGTAGCGCGTAAGGGTGCTTTTTATCCGCTCCGACAAGGCACGCGAGGTACCCCACAGGGTCTCTCTCATCTCCCCCTGCTCGGGCACGGCAAGCCCCGCCGCCGCCGAGGGCGTGGGGGCGCGCAGATCTGCCACAAAGTCGCAGATGGTGAAGTCGGTTTCGTGCCCCACGGCCGAGATCACAGGGGTACGCGAAGCGGCCACCGCGCGGGCAAGCCCCTCGTGATTGAAGGCGAACAGATCCTCGGCAGAGCCGCCGCCACGCCCCAGAATGATCACGTCCACAGGGATCTTTTCATTGAAGCAATCCAGACCCGCGATCAGCGTCTCCGGCGCATTTACACCCTGCACAAGTGCGGGGTACAATATCACCTCGGCCAGCGGCCAGCGACGCTCCAGGATATGCAGCATATCCCGCACCGCCGCCCCCGTGGGAGAGGTAATGACACCGATCCTTCGGGGGATCCGCGGAAGCGGGCGCTTGCGCGCCTCGTCAAACAGACCCTCGCCCTCCAGCTTTTTTCTCAGCTGCTCGAACGCAAGGTAAAGCGCACCCACGCCGTCGGGCTGGATATCGTCCACGTAGATCTGATACTGTCCGTCACGCGGGAAAACGGATACGCGGCCGTGCAGAATGACCTTCATGCCGTTTTCCGGCAAAAAGCGGAGCTTTTGCGCATTCCCGCGGAACATCACGGCACGCACCAGCGCTCCCTCGTCCTTGAGGGAAAAATAGAAATGCCCCGTTTTATAATGATTGGTGAAATTCGAGATCTCTCCCCGCACGAGTACACTGCCAAGCAGGGGGTTGCCGTCCAGAAGCATCCGTATATATTCGTTTAACTCGCTTACGCTTAACAGCTGGTCAGCCATAGGATGCTCCTTTCGATCATATTACAGGTACTTCGCGCGGCAAAGCAGCGCGACACCCGCCGCGTTGTCCGCAGAAAACGCGGGCGTGGAAAAATGCACGTCTTCAAATCTTGCACAAATATTCTGCGCGATCAGGCGGTTGCTCATCACGCCACCCGCAAAAAGCACGGGGATCTCCCCATAGCACTGCCGCCCCCACGCGGTCATACGCGAAAGGCACTCAGCGATAAATTCCAGCACAAACGCCGCCACAAGAGGCTTGTCCCCCGTATCCGCAAGCAGCTTCAGTGCCATATTTTCAAGCCCGGAGAGATTACACGTTCCCTCCTTCACGCAAACGCGGGGCCTAGGTGTCTTTTTCGTGTTTTGCTTTGCAAGCTCCTCAAGCATAGGGCCGCAAGGAAAGGAAAGACCCATCGCAACGCCGATTCGATCCACCACCTGACCCGCATTGAGGTCTGCGGTGCCGCCGATCAGCTCGATGGAAAAATCCCTCTCGCGCGGACGGACAAAAAGCATCTCCGTCGTGCCGCCCGACACGTGAAAGGCGAGAAAATCCTGTCCGATCAGATGCATGGCGTCCGCGCCGTACAGCGCCGCCATCACGTGGCCGTTCTGGTGAGAAAAGGCCTCGACAGGCACGTTAAGTCCTGCCGCCAGCGATTCCGCCGCCACGCGCCCGGCCAGAAAGCAGGGCATGTACGAGTCCTCGGCATCACGCGGGCGCGTAGAAACGCCTACGGCAAGCACGCGGTGCGGTGCAAGAATGTCACGCAGCTCCCCCATCAGCCCGGGGAGATTTTTGACGTGAGCAAACAGCGCGTCGCTCTGGCGCAATCCCCTCTCCCCCGCCTTGACCGACAAGGGTGCCTTCAGGTTGGCAACGATCTCTCCCTTTGCTGTGGCAAGCGCCACCGAGGTAGTATAGTTGCTGGTGTCGATGCCAATATAGCAATCAGCCATTTGCCTTGCCTTCGATCTCGTCCTTGATGGCGTTCAGCACGCCGTTGATAAAGGGCTTTGCCTTTTCCTCATCAAACTTTTTGCAAAGCTCAACGCCCTCATTGATCGAAACGTTGGCGGGAATATCCTCGCAGTAAAGCATTTCGTAGGTGGCAAGGCGCAAGATCGAGCGCGACACCTTGGAGATGCGGTTGGTCTTCCAGCCGTGCGCATGGCGGCCGATCAGCTCGTCCAGCTCAGCCGCGCGCTCGCAAACACCAAAATAGGTCGTGCGGACGTACTCGTCCTCCCCAAGTTCGCGATTCTCGACGGAAAGCTCAAAGATGGCCTCTCTTGCCTCGTCAAGCTTAAATTCAGTTTCAAAAAGCAGTTCAAAAACGGCTGCACGCGCCTCTCGTCTGTTGAGTGCCATACCCGTGTTGCTCCTTCCTGCTCGCGCGCCGCGAGCACTAAAATATTATTATTTATATTATACTTGCCGCCCGCGCGAAAGTCAATAGACAATTTGAATATTTGTATATTTTTCTGCATAAAAAGGCAACCGCCGCGGTGTGCGGCGGTTGCCTTTTCTTTTTTGAACAAAAATCATTCGATTCCGTTGTTTTTGAGGAAGGTGCGCACAGCAGCGGCCAGCATCTGTGCGGTTCCCTCCACACCAAGTACGGCGCTGTCCACGGCAAGGTGGTAGTTATCGTGCTTGCCCCACTTCTTGCCCGTGTAGAAGTTATAATAGTTCACACGGCTCTTGTCCGTCTTGTTGATCATATCCTCGGCTTCCTTGCGCGGGCAGTCGTACTCCTGCATCACGCGCTCCACGCGCTTTTCATAATCGGTGTAAATAAAGAAGCTGATGCGCGCAGGGTGATGGCGCAGGATATAATCGGCGCAGCGTCCCACGAAAATAGCAGACTCAGCCGCAGCCAGCTCCTTGATGATCTCGGTCTGTGCAATAAAGAGCTTATCGTTGATCGGCATTTCCGCGCCGGTTGCACCGGCACGATGCATGGAAACACCCATTGCCAACGCATAAAGCAAGCTGTTGTTGGCCTTTTCATCCACTTTGCGCAAATAATCGGGGGAAACTCCTTTTTTATCGGCAGCCATTTTCAAAAGCTCTTTGTCATAGCACTTGATGCCCAGCAGCTCAGACAGACGCTCGGCGATCTCTCTGCCTCCGCTTCCGAATTGGCGGCCAATGGTGATGGCATAATTTTTCGACATAATCGTGCTCCTTTCCATGTTCGGAAAGCCCCGCCAAGGCGGTTTTTTCCTGTTTCTGCCTTTATTATAGCACATTTTATGCAAGATGTAAAGACTTTGTGATAACTTCTTTGCGGCGCGAATAGATTTATTTAGGATTTTTTTGAGGTGAGGTATATGAAAAGTAAACGGCAATTTCTATACAACGGACTTTTGCTCGCGCTCGTAGCCCTCTTGATGCGCACGGTGGCAGTCAGCTTCAACGTCTACGTTTCCAATTTGGTGGGCGCCGAGGCAATGGGGCTTCTCGCGCTCATCGGCGGCGTTTACGGCTTTGCCGTCACACTGGCGACCTCCGGCATTCATCTGGCCACGGTGCGCACCATTTCCGCGCGTCTGGAGAAAACGGGCGGCGCGGAAAACGGCAAGTGCTTGCGCGCGTGCCTGCGTTATGCCGCGTTTTTCGGGGTGCTTGCCACGCTGTTGCTCTTTGCTTTTGCACGTCCCTTAAGTGTTTTCGCGCTCAAGGACGTGCGCACCGAGCGCGCGCTGTATCTGCTGTCCTTTACCCTTTTGCCCATCGCGCTCACGTCGGTTCTTAACGGCTATTTCGTGGCGGTGCGACGCGCGTGGAAAAACGCCGTTTCGCAGATCAGCGAGCAAAGCATCAAAATCCTACTGACCGGCTATCTGCTCGTCTTTCTTGCGCCCAAAAGCGTTGAGGGATGCGTGCTGGCGATCCTTTGCGGCGGAGCTGTGGCAGAGACCTTTTCCCTTGTTTTCAACCTGATCCTTTTCGCGCTTGACAAGCGCCGTTTTCGTGATGTTCCGCCTGTAAAAAGCGGCTTCACACCGCGTGTGGCCGACATCGCGCTCCCGGTTGCCATCAGCGCATATGCGCGGTCAGGTTTGCTTGCAATAGAACATATTTTAATCCCTCGTGGACTTTTAAGCTATGGTGCGGGCGGTGCCGAAGCGCTTTCCGCCTATGGCGCCCTGCAAAGCATGGCGCTGCCGGTGGTGCTCTATCCCGCGGCCATCATGACCGCCTTTGCGGGGCTTCTGATCCCCGAGGTGACCGAACAGCAAAGCGCAAACAATCGCGTGGAGATCCGCTATATCGCACGGCGCGTCTATCAGCTCACGCTCCTGTTTTCTCTTGGTACCGCGGCCGTGATGCTCTCCTTTTCCGCCGCGCTTGGTGAAGCGCTTTATCACAGCAGCGAGGTGGGCAAATATATTCGTTTACTCGCACCGTTGATCCCCATTATGTATCTGGATACGGCCACGGATGCGCTGCTCAAGGGACTTGGCGAGCAGGTCTATTCCATGCGCGTAAACATTTTGGACGCCCTCGTTTCCGTGCTTTGTGTGGCCATACTCGTGCCGCAAACCGGTATTATGGGCTATCTGCTCACAATCTATATCACCGAGATCCTCAACGCCGCCCTCAGCGTCACGCGCCTTTTGCGCGTGAGTGGTTTTTCGCCCCGCTTCGGCGAGCTTTTGCTGCGCCCGCTCCTTTGCGCCGTCGGCGGTGTTTGCGCGCTACGCCTTTTGCTGAACGTGCTCCCTTTCACGGCACCGCTCCCCATTCTGATGCTGCTTGCGGTTCTTTTTTACGTACTGTTTCTTACGGTAACGGGAAGCTTTGGCAAGAATGAGCGCAAATGGCTTCGAAATTTCATCTGGCACAAAGAGAAACGGACGGAAAAATGAATTTTTGCAGCCGCCATTATGCGAAAAAAGAAAGCAACTTTCTCACCCTATTTTGCGCTTGTGCCATGGCGCTTACAAAAATAATATTTCGCGCGTATGAGGGAAAAAGCGGAAAATTTGTGAACAAAATGTAACCTTTGAATTTTTGTGTTGCAAACCTTGCAAAAATAGTGTAAAATGTAGGATGGATATGATCGTGGTACGACACGATCCCAAATACAAGAGGAGAATGAAACATTATGACCAACAACAAGTACGTTTTGGACTGGATCAAGGAAATGGCTGACATGACGCAGCCCGACCGCATCGTCTGGATCGATGGCTCCGAGGCACAGGCAGAGGCCCTGCGCGAGGAAGCTTGCTCCACCGGTGAGATCATCAAGCTGAACCAAGAGCTGCTCCCCAACTGCTATCTGCACCGCACCGCCATCAACGACGTGGCTCGCGTTGAGGGCAGAACCTACATCTGCACCCCCACCAAGGAAGAGGCAGGCAACATCAACAACTGGATGGATCCCGCCGAGATGTACGCAAAGCTCAAAAAGCTTTACACCGGCTCTATGAAGGGTCGCACCATGTACGTTATTCCCTACTCCATGGGCGTTGTCGGCTCTGACTTCGCTAAGTACGGCATCGAGCTGCCCGACTCTATCTACGTCGTTCTGAACATGCTGATCATGACCCGCGTGGGCACCAACGTGCTGGAAGCACTCGGCGACAGCGCTGACTACATCAAGGGTCTGCATGCACGCGCTGATATCGACGAGGAGAACCGTTATATCACTCACTTCCCCCAGGACAACACCATCATGTCCGTTAACTCCGGTTACGGCGGAAACGTGCTGCTTGGCAAGAAGTGCTTTGCACTCCGTATCGCATCCTACCTCGGCCGCAAAGAGGGCTGGATGGCTGAGCACATGCTCATCCTTGGCGTGAAGTACCCCAACGGCGAGAAGAAGTACGTCACCGCTGCATTCCCCTCCGCTTGCGGTAAGACCAACCTTGCCATGCTCATTCCTCCGAAGTTCCTGCAGGAGCAGGGCTACGAGGTTGAGTGCGTCGGCGACGACATCGCTTGGCTGCGTGTCGGCGAGGACGGACGTCTGTGGGCCGTCAACCCTGAGAACGGCTTCTTCGGCGTGGCTCCCGGTACCAACGAGAAGTGCAACCCCAACGCGCTGCACACCTGCCTGCGCGACACCATCTTCACCAACGTTGTCCACAACACCAAGGACAATACCGTTTGGTGGGAGGGCCTGGACAACAATCCTCCCCAGCCCGGCAACGCCATCGACTGGAAGGGCAATCCTTGGGACTGCACCAAGTTCGATAAGAAGGATAAGTCCACCTGCGGCGCACATCCCAACTCCCGCTTCACCGCGCTTGCTGCAAACTGCCCCTGCATCTCTCCTGAGTTTAACAGCCTGAAGGGTGTGCCGGTTTCCGCTATCGTATTCGGCGGCCGCCGCGCAAAGACCGCTCCCCTGGTTTACCAGTCCTTCGGCTGGCAGCACGGCTCTTTCGTTGGCTCTATCATGGCCTCCGAGACCACCGCAGCCGCTGCAGGTGCCGTTGGCGTCGTTCGTCGCGACCCCATGGCAATGCGCCCCTTCGTTGGTTACAACATGGGTGACTACTTCCAGCACTGGCTCGATATGGGCAAGAAGATCCCCAATCCCCCTGCAATCTTCCACGTCAACTGGTTCCGCACCGATGACGAGGGGCACTTCATCTGGCCCGGCTTCGGCGACAATATGCGCGTTCTTCTCTGGATCCTTGCTCGCTGGGAGGGTAAGGTTGACGCCGTTGAGACTGCGATCGGCTACGTTCCGAAGGCAGAGGACATCAACATCCAGGGTCTTGAGGACGTCACCCTTGACACCATCAAGGATCTGCTTTCCGTGGACACCGCTTCCTGGAAGGAAGATATCGCCAACATCAAGGAGTTCTACGCACAGGTCGGCGACCACGTTCCCGCCGAGATGTACGAGGAGCTTGCCGCGCTTGAGAAGCGTCTTGGCTAATTCCCTTACAAACAAAAAGATCCCCGCGAGTGCTCGCGGGGATCTTTTTTTCGTTACGCGACAAAAAACATAAAAGGAGCACCTTGCGGTGCTCCTTTTATGTTCGGCGTAGGTAAGATTAGATCTTTTCCTTAACCTTGGATGCCTTACCCATGCGGTCACGCAGGTAGTAAAGCTTCGCGCGGCGAACCTTACCAACGCGGGTGATTTCAACTTTTGCAACGTTGGGGGAGTGAATGGGGAAGGTCTTCTCCACACCGACACCGTAGGAAACGCGTCTTACGGTAAAGGTCTCGGAGATACCGCCGCCGTGCTTCGCGATCACAGTACCCTCAAAAAGCTGAATTCTTTCCTTGGTGCCCTCCACGATCTTGTTGTGGATACGGACGGTGTCACCGATACGGATCACCGGCACCTCTGCCTTCAATTGCTCGTTTGTAAAAGCCTGAATCAAGTTCATTTTATGGCCTCCTTTGAAATCCGGATGTTCATGCAGAGCTGCGCAGCGGACCACCCTTAAAATCTTGTGTTCACACACGGATGATATTATATCACAACCGAGAGCAAAATGCAAGAGTTTTTTCTAATTTTTTCAAATATTTTTTTGAGATCTGTTTTTTTAAAAAAATTTGCATTCTTTGCGTATTTATGTTATAATGTAAGGCGTAATTTATACCAAGGAGCTTTATGATGTCCCAAAAACTTCGATTGCCCATTCTGATCCTGTT
>JAZRFG010000008.1:0-2526 GCA_045661265.1 Eubacteriales bacterium | reverse complement strand
GTTTCTTTATTACAAAGTTCTCGCGGGTGACGCCGCGGCCGCCACCAAACAAAAGACCCGCACTTTCGTGCGGGTCTTTTGTTTGGTGGGAGCGGGTGGATTCGGACCACCGAAGGCATTGCCAGCAGATTTACAGTCTGTCCCCTTTGGCCACTCGGGAACGCTCCCATATGAAATTGGATTCGAGGATACTTCGGCGGCGGAGCCGCCAAATATCACTGGAGCTGGTGATCGGAGTCGAACCAACAACCTGCTGATTACAAATCAGCTGCTCTGCCATTGAGCCACACCAGCGATTTTCGAACAGTAAGATTATAGCACAACCACTCCCCTTTGTCAACCCCCTTTTTTGCTTTTTTTCAAGTTTTTTTGAAAAATGCGCTTTTTATCACTTTTCACAACAAAAAACAGTCCCCTTTTGCAAAATTCTACGCGGGCGCGCGTTGACAGTAAGCATAAAATATGATAAAATAATATTTTGGTAGTAATTTATTGTATTCTAACATAAGGAAAGGGACGTCAAAATGCAAAGAACAGATCTTCGCAACGTGGCGATCATCGCGCACGTTGACCACGGCAAGACCACCCTCGTTGACCAGATGCTCAAGCAAGGCGGCATCTACCGCGAAAATCAGGAAACCGTGACCCGCGTGATGGACTCGGGCGATATCGAAAAGGAGCGCGGCATTACCATTCTCGCCAAGAACACCGCCGTGCACTATAAGGACGTCAAGATCAATATCATCGACACCCCCGGCCACGCCGACTTCGGCGGCGAGGTGGAGCGTATCCTCAAGATGGTAAACGGCGTTATCCTTCTGGTCGACGCAGCAGAGGGCCCGATGCCCCAGACCCGCTTCGTGCTGCAGCGCGCGCTGGAGCTCAACCACCGCGTCATCGTCGTCATCAACAAGATCGACAAGCCCGACGCCCGCCTTGGCGAGGTCGAGGACGAGGTGCTGGAGCTTCTGATGGACCTCAACGCCACCGACGAGCAGCTGGACAGCCCCATGCTTTACTGCTCGGGTCGCGCAGGCACCGCCACCCGCACGGCGGACGAGGAGGGCGAGGACCTCACGCCCCTGTTTGACACCATTCTGGATTACATTCCCTGCCCCGAGGGCGACGAAAAGGGTGAGTTGCAGCTGCTTGTTTCCTCGATCGACTACAACGACTACGTCGGCCGTATCGGCATCGGTCGCATCGAACGCGGCATGCTCAAGCAGAACCAGACCGCAATGATCTCCAACTTCCACTCGGGCGCCACGCCCAAGATGGCGAAGATCGTGTCGATCTATCAGATCGACGGTCTTGTGCGCGTGCCCGTGGAAAGCGCTATGATGGGCGACATCGTGTGCTTCTCCGGCGCGGGTGACATCAGCATCGGCGACACCGTGACCTCTACCACCTGCGTCGAGCCCCTTGAGTTCGTCAAGGTGAGCGAGCCCACGATGGAGATGACCTTTGCCGTTAACAACAGCCCCCTTGCCGGCAAGGAGGGCAAGTTCGTGACCTCGCGTCAGCTGCGCGAGCGCCTTTACCGCGAGACCCTGCGCGATATGTCCTTGCGCGTGTCCGACGGCGACACCACGGACGAGTTCCAGGTCGCGGGCCGCGGCGAAATGCACCTTTCCATTCTGATCGAGAATATGCGCCGCGAGGGCTATGAGCTTTGCTGCTCCAATCCCCGCGTGCTCTTTAAGGACGTGGACGGCGAGAAATACGAGCCGTTCGAGCGCGTGCTTCTGGACGTACCGCAGGAGTACGTCGGCCCCGTGGTCGAGAAGCTCGGTCAACGCAAGGGCGACCTCTTGGAGATGACCCCCGTGGGCGATCGCTCCCGCATCGAATACCTGATCCCCTCGAGATGTCTGATCGGCTACCGCTCCGAGTTTATGACCGCCACCCACGGCGAGGGTGTGCTGAACACCATTTTCGACAGCTACCAGCCCTATCGCGGCGAGATCCCGATGCGCTTTACGGGCGCGCTTGTGGCATCCAAGGCGGGCGTGACCACCCGTTACGGCCTGTTCCACTGCCAGGAGCGCGGCGATATGTTCGTCGGCCCCCAGACCGAGGTCTACGAGGGTATGATCGTGGGTCAGAACCCCAAAAACGACGATATTGCCCTGAACCCCTGCGACGAGAAGAAGCTGACCGCCATCCGCTCCAAGGGTGCAGACGAAAAGCTCCTGCTCACGCCCCCCGTGATCTTCACGCTGGAGGAGGCAATCGAGTTTATCACCGATGACGAGCTGATCGAGGTCACACCCAAATCGATCCGCCTGCGCAAGAAGATCCTGAATACTGAGCTTCGTATGAAGGAGACCATGCGTATCCGCCGCGCGATGCAGGCAAATAAGTAATAAGAAAAAACGGTGCCAAACGGCACCGTTTTTTTGTTTTTCTGTTGACAAGTCAGGCGGGATATGATATACTACACGTATTACAAGTATAACTTTTCCTACCGAGGAGGAATGAAAATGAAATTTCCGGACGGACGGGACGTCTGCACCGTAAAAATCG
>JAZRFG010000007.1:0-1342 GCA_045661265.1 Eubacteriales bacterium | reverse complement strand
AGCGGACGAAAGTCGCCCCGTGGCGGTTCCCGTCTGCTTGAACACCGTGTGGATACGCCCGTCCGCCTCGATCTGCTTGAGAAGCCCCTCGGCATAGGTGCTATTGAGCTTCGTCACCTGGCGGTATTCCAGAATGTCCTCGATGATCTCGTGATACGGGCGCAGCTTTTCCAGCACCTCGGCGTTGGTGGAATAACCTGTTTTCGTCTTTTTGCCGTGCGGCAGGCCGAGGCGCTCAAAAAGCACCTCGCCAAGCTGCTTGGGCGACTGAATGTTAAATTCCCCGCCCGCGTGGTAGTAGATGCGCTCCGCAAGCTCCCCCGCGAGTGCCGTGAGCTGCTCGCCGTACGCCACAAGCCCCTCGCGGTTGACGCGGAAGCCCGCAAGCTCCATATCGGTAAGCACCGCGCAAAGCGGCATTTCGATCTCGTAAAGCAGCTTGCCTGCGCCCTCGCGCTCGATGCGATCTACCGTTTCGCGGTAAAGTGCCATCACCGTGAGCAGATCGTGCGGCGGCTCGGCGGGCGTTTTGCCAAGATATTGCAACGCAAGGCGCGAGAGGTCAAAGCCGCCCTCGCCCGCGTTGAGCACGTAGCACGCCAGCATCGTGTCAAAATACGCGCCGCGGTAAGCGATCCCCTTACCCGCAAGCGTCTTATACAGGGTCTTGGCATCGTGGCAAACGATTTTCTTATTGCTTTCCAGCAGGCATTTCAAGCTTTCATCGGAAATTTCGCGGATGCTCTCGCCGTCCGAGCAGAAGTTGCCGCTTTCATACACACCAAGCGCCACCACCGCGGGCAGATCGGCGATATTTTCGCACACCACGACCTCTGGTAAAGGGGCTTGCACCTCGTTTTCGGCGCTCTCCACACTATCCAGCCCCATGCGCTTGATGAAGCTGTGGAACTCAAATTTTGTAAACAGCGCGCGGCACTCCTCGCGGTGGGGGCCGCCGTAAATATAGGCGTCCAAGCCCTCACCAAGCGGTACCTCGCGACAGATGGTGGCAAGCTTTTGCGACAAAAATGCGCTATCCTTGCCTTCTTCCAGCTTGCGACGAACCGAGGGGGTAAGCTGCGCCTCGGGCAGGTCGCGGTAAACGCCCTCAAGCGTGCCGTGCTCCGCGATCAGCTTGAGCGCGGTCTTCTCGCCGATGCCGGGCACACCGGGAATGTTGTCCGAGCTATCCCCCATCAGCGCCTTGACGTCCACAAACTGCGTGCTCTCCACGCCGTATTTCTCGCGGAATTGCTCGCGCCCCATCAGCACGGTATCGTTGTTGGTGGCAAGTAGGATATGCACGCGATCCGAAATGAGCTGCAGCGCATCGCGGTCGCCG
>JAZRFG010000006.1:0-1581 GCA_045661265.1 Eubacteriales bacterium | reverse complement strand
ACGGCGATCAAGAGCACCGTGGCGATCGCGTTGGCGATCAGCAGACGCTTGATGGAGCTGCTTTTCTTTGGCTTTTGCGATTTTTTCTTTCTCACGGCAAACCTCTTTTTGTTTGGATTTTTGCCGTTATTTTACCCCGTTCGGGGGCTTTTTATGAATTTTTCTTCAGATCCTCGCGGCGCAGCTGCCCGCAGGAGGCGTTGATGTCGGCGCCAAGACGGCGGCGCACCGTGGCGCGGATGCCGTTTTTCTCTAAGGTCGCGGCAAATTGCTTGATCGCCTGCGCGCCCGCGCGCTTAAATCCGGTTTCCTCGACCTCGTTGACGGGGATGAGGTTGACGTGGATCGGCATCGTTTCGGTGCGCGTGCGAAGCGCGCGGTTGAGCAGAAGCGCGAGCTTTTGCGCTTGCTCGCGGCTGTCGTTTTTGCCTTGAATGAGGGTGTATTCGAAGCAAATACGCCGCCCCGTGGTGCGATAATAGCGCAGACACGCCGCAAGCAGCTCGGCGATCGGGTAGGCACGGTTGACGGGCATGATGCCGTCGCGCGTTTCGTCGTCCGCCGCGTGCAGCGAGATGGAAAGCGTGATCGGGAGCTTGTATGTCGCAAGGCGGTCGATCTGGGGCACGAGCCCACAGGTGGAAAGCGAGATATGGCGGTAGCCGATATTCACGCCGCCCTCGGCGTTGACGAGGGTGAGGAAGCGAATGACGTTATCAAAGTTATCCAGCGGCTCGCCGATGCCCATCATCACGATGCCGTCGATGCGCTCGCCGCTATCCTTGGTGGCGGCGATCACTTGGCCCAAAAGCTCGGCGGGGGTGAGGTTTCGCACCTTTCCGCCGATCGTCGAGGCGCAGAACTTGCACCCCATCGCGCACCCCACCTGACTGGAGATGCAGATGGTCGTGCCGTGCTCGTAGTGCATCACCACGCTCTCCACGGCATGTCCGTCGGAAAGCTCAAACAGATACTTGACCGTGCCGTCGATGGCGGACACCAGCTTGCGCTTGACGCGCGGGAGATAATAGGTGGCGACCTCGGCGAGCTTTGCGCGCGTGATCTTGCCCACGTTGGTCATTTCTTCGGGGGAAAGACCCTTGTGCAGCTGTGTGAAGATCTGCCCCGCACGATAGCGCGGCTCGCCGATCGAAAGGAGCAGCTCCTCTAACTCCTCTTTGGTGAGAGAGAGGAGCTCTTTTTTCGTATTTTCCATACCGTTCAGTGTCCTTTTTGCAATTTTGCGAGGAAAAAGCCGTCCGTGCCGTGCACGTGGGGGGTGAGCGTGATCATGCCGTCCACGTGCAGCTCGCCCACCGTGAAGGGGACGAGCGAAAATTCGTCGTGGCTTTTGAGGAAGGCGTTTACCAGCTCCTCGTTCTCGGCGGGGAGCACCGTGCAGGTGGAATAGACCAGAATACCGCCGTTTTCCACGCACGCGGCGGCACGCTCCAGAATTTCGCGCTGAATTTTGGGCAGCCCCTTGGCGCTTTCCACGTCCTTGTAGCGAATGTCGGGCTTTTTGGCAAGCACGCCGAAGCCCGAGCAGGGCACGTCGCAGATCACGCGGGAAAATACGCC
>JAZRFG010000005.1:0-3053 GCA_045661265.1 Eubacteriales bacterium | reverse complement strand
CAATCCCTTTTCGCACAAGCATACCGCGGCCGCGCGCCGCGACACATGGCGCTTGTGGGGGCTTGTGCTGCTGGCGGCGCTGCCGTCGGCGGTGATCGGACTGCTGCTTGATGATTTTTTGGACAAATATCTTTTTAACCCCACCACGGTGGCGTGCGCGCTGATTTTTTACGGCGTGGCGTTTCTTTTGCTGGAAAAACGCAGAAAACTCACACCGTCAGGGGGGCAAATCACAAAAAAGACCGCGCTTGTTGTGGGATTTTTTCAATCTCTTGCCCTGGTGCCGGGCACCTCGCGCTCGGGCGCGACGATGCTGGGCGGCACGCTGGCGGGACTCTCCCGCACGCGGGCGGCAGAGTTTTCCTTTTTCCTTGGAATCCCCACGATGCTGGGCGCCTCGGCGCTCAAGGGCGTGAAATTCTTTTGGGAGGGGAACACTCTTTGTGTTGAGGAGCTTTTGATGCTTGCAACGGGAATGACCGTTTCCTTTTTGACCTCGCTTGTGGTGATCCGCTTTTTACTCGGACTTGTGAAGCGGCACGGCTTTGCGGGGTTTGGTATCTACCGCATCGCGCTTGGCGCGGCGGTGCTTTTGATCTTAACGTGACGAAAGGATAGGTAAAATGGAAAAACTGAAGATCGCCTATCCCGTGATCGTGGAGGGCAAATACGACCGACTGCGGCTTTTGTGTGTGATGGAGGGGCAGATCCTGACCACTGACGGCTTCGGCATTTTCAAGCAAAAGGAAAAGCTGGCGCTTTTGCGCGCGCTGGCGCAAAAATCCCCTCTCATCGTGCTGACTGATCCGGACGGGGCGGGGAAGCTGATTCGCTCGCACATCGGCTGTGCGATACCCAAGGAGCGCATCATTCCGCTGTACGTACCGCAGATTTTCGGCAAGGAGAGCCGCAAGCAGACGTTTTCCGCCGAGGGGTTCCTCGGCGTGGAGGGACAGGAACAGCAGCTGCTCCGGGATCTGCTTGCCCCCTTTGCGGGAGAGATTTCCCCGCGCGAGGAGATCACCAAGACGGATCTGTTTTTACACGGCCTGACGGGGGCGCGGGAGAGTGCCGCGCGCCGTGACGCGCTGGCGCAAAAATTTGCACTGCCCGCCGGTATGACCCCGAACGCCTTGCTCGCGGCACTCAACGTGATCGCCACTCGCGAGGAGTTTGAGCGCGCCGCGGCGTCGCTTTCCGTACAAAATTGAGGTGCCGCGCACGGCGGGCACCTCTTTTTTTTACTTTTTCTTGCAAAAGTGCGGTTTTTGTGTTATACTATGTATAATTATGTAATCGTAAGGAGAACAACATGGATCAGAACTTAGAAAAGACGTCCGCTTCGCGCGGCTCCTTTACGGGAAAGATCGGCTTTGTGCTGGCTGCCGCGGGCTCTGCGGTGGGTCTTGGCAACATCTGGCGCTTTCCCTACCTTGCCGCAAAATACGGCGGCGGCATCTTTTTGCTCGTCTATATTCTTTTGTCCGTCACTTTCGGCTTTTCGCTGATGGTCGCGGAGATCGCCATCGGTCGCAAGACCGGCAAAAGCCCGATCTCGGCATTCAAGTCGCTGGATCAACGCTTTGCTTTCCTTGGCTATCTTGCCGCGCTGATCCCCGCCATCATTCTACCCTACTATTCCGTCATTGGCGGCTGGGTGATGAAGTATTCCTTCGGGTTCCTTTCGGGGCAGGGCGAGGCGATGGCAGACGGCGCTTATTTCGGCGGATTTATTTCCTCTGTCGGCGAGCCGCTGCTGTGGTTCTGCCTTTTCGTCGGCCTTACCGCGCTGATCGTGCTGCTCGGCGTGAAAAAGGGCGTCGAGCTGGTCAGCAAGTTCATGATGCCCGTGCTGATCGTGCTGATGATCTTTATCGTAACCTACACGCTGGCGACCACCGAGGGGGCCGGCGCCGGCGTGGCGTACTATCTCGCCCCCGACTTTTCCAAGTTCTCGATCATGACCGTGGTCGCCGCGATGGGACAGCTGTTCTATTCGATGTCGCTGGCGATGGGCATCATGATCACCTATGGTTCCTATATGAAAAAGGATATCAGTATCGAAAAATCTGCGCACCAGATCGAGATCTTTGACACGGGCATTGCCATTCTGGCGGGACTTTTGATCGTCCCCGCCTGCTATGCCTTCAACAACGGCGACCCTGCCGCGCTTGGCAAGGGCCCGGGTCTGATGTTCGGCGTGCTGCCCCAGGTCTTTGACCGTATGCCGGGTGGCAATGCGATCGGCTTTGTGTTCTTCGCCACGGTGTTCCTTGCGGCGCTGACCTCGTCGATCTCGCTGATGGAGACCGTGGTTTCCACCGTGATGGACAAGTTCGGCCTTGGCCGCGAGCTTTGCTGCGGGATCGTGCTTGGCGTGTGCCTTGTGCTTGGTCTTCCCTCGGCGCTTGGATTTAGCTTGTGGAGTGCCATCGCCCCGCTTGGCATGGATCTGCTCACGTTCTTCGATTTCGTTTCCAACAGCGTGCTGATGCCGATCCTTGCGCTGATCACCTGTGTCTTCGTGGGCTATATTCTCAAGCCCCGCGCGGTGATCGAGGAGATCGAGATCTCCGGCAAATTCACCCTGAAGAAGTTGTTCGTTTTGATGATCCGCTACGTGGCGCCCGTCTGTCTTGTGGCGGTGCTGATTTCCTCTGTGCTTGACGCCCTTGGCGTGATCATTATCTGATATGCTATCCCCCTTGCGCTTTTTGCGCAAGGGGGATATTTTTTGCGCAGCACCGCGCGCGAGCGGGTGCCGAATTTGCGAAAAAAGTTCAAAAAGATGTTGAAAAAATGAAGAAATTGTGGTATAATTATGAAGAATGATACGGCGGGTGAGTGATCACGCTCGTATCATGAAAAAACACTTCAAAAAACCGCTTTAAGGAGGATTTCATGAAGAAATTTGCAAAGCTTCTGGGATTTGATCCCGTGGAGAAGCAAACCAGTCTTAAGACCGAGATCATCGCGGGTATCGTAACGTTCCTTGCGATGGCCTACATTCTGACGGTCAACCCCAACCAGATCCTGTACGCAGGCACGGCTGA
>JAZRFG010000004.1:0-3216 GCA_045661265.1 Eubacteriales bacterium | reverse complement strand
TTTGAAAATGCGCGTGTGGTCACGGTGGATACCGCCTCACCCTCTCAGCTGGGGACGCTTTGGGAGTGCTTCGGTGAGCGCATTTCCTTGATGATCGACCACCACGAGCGCGGCACGCGCTATGCGGACGGTTGGGTCGTGGGTTGTGCCGCCACGGGCGAGATGATCTATGACCTGATCGCCGATTCGGGCGAGGATATGAGCCCGAAGTGCAGCGAGCTGCTTTATGCCGCGATCAGCAGCGACACGGGCGGTTTCCGCTATTCGAACACCACGCCGGGTACACACCTGCGCGCCGCGGTGCTTTTGGAAAGCGGCGTTGACGCCGCACGCGTGAACCACTTGTTGCTTGAGGTCAAGTCGCCAAAGCTTCTTGCTGCCGAGGCGGAGGGCTTTCAGCGCCTGAAGCTCTTTGACGGTGGCAGGATCGCCGTGGTGAGCTTTCCGTATGAGTGCAAGCGTGATCTGCAGCTTGCCGACGAGCATTTGGAAACGCTGGTCGACGTGGCACGCCGCGTGGCGGGGGTCGAGATCGCTGCCGCGATCCGTCAGCCGAGCGAGGAGCCCGTTTTCCGCGTGTCGATGCGCGCCAGCGTGGATTTTGACGTGTCTGCCGTTTGTGCCGCGTTCGGCGGTGGCGGACATCCCCGCGCCGCAGGTGCAACGCTTTGCGGCTTTGCGGATATTTCCGCAGCACAGACGGCATTGCTTGCCGCGATCCGTGCACAGGATTGACTATTGGAACAAGCGCGAATTTTGTTCTATCTTGGCGCTTCGTTAAAAGGAGAATAAATAAAAATGGATTTGAAAACAGTTTACCGTATTGCCGCCACCGCGGTGGCGTGCGTGATCGGTGCGGGTTTTGTTTCGGGGCAGGAGATCTGGCAGTTCTTCGGTGAGAACGGCTGGTTCGGTGTGGTGCCGATCCTGCTCGCCGTAACGCTTTTCGGCACGGGCGCCGCTGTGGTGCTTTGGTATGCCCGCGAAACCGAGGCAGAGAACATGGAGGTGATGGTGTCCCCCACCAATCATCCGCTTGCCAAATGGGGCGTCGTTGCCTTTGAAAACATTCTTCACTACGCTTTCTATATTCTGATGGCCGCTGCTACGGGGGCGCTTGGAGAGAGCTATGGATTGCCCACGTGGGCCGGCGTGCTTTTCTTCTGCGTGGTCAGCACCACGG
Organism: Eubacteriales bacterium; assembly: GCA_045661265.1. Classification (GTDB taxonomy): domain Bacteria; phylum Bacillota; class Clostridia; order Oscillospirales; family CAG-272; genus Firm-07. The sequence continues at coordinate 2,033 of JAZRFG010000004.1, read as the reverse complement.
TGTCGATGCTGGGCATCAAGGGACTTTCCAAGGTGTTTGGACTGATGATCCCGATCCTTACCGTGGCCGTGATCGCCGTGGCGATCTACTCTATGACGCTGCCCGCTGATGCGGTTCCCATGCCCGAGAGCGGGAACATCACCACGTCCTCGATGATGCCGCACTGGCTGATCGCCGCACTGGTGTATTTCTGCTTTAACTTTGTGGGTGCAGTACCGATCCTGGTGGCTGCCGCCAAGGGCGAGAAAACGCGCGGTATGCCGATCGGTGCGATGCTGGCGATCCTGCCGCTTGGCGGACTTGCCCTTTGCCTTTTCGCGGCTGTGATGGTGCATCCGAATTCCGCCGCCGACAGCTTGCCAATGATGGCGCTGGCGCGTGCCTGCGGCCCCGTGCTGGAGTACGCGTGTGCAATTTTGATGCTGGGCGGCATCTTCTCGACCGGTTTTTCCTCCCAGGGCTCGATCAACGACTATATGATGGAGCTGGGAATGAAAAACAAGAAGCTGTTGCTGCTTTCCACAGTCCTGCTTTCCGCGATCGCCTTTGCGGTGGCGCTGCTTGGATTCAAGGATCTGATCGGCACGGTCTATCCGGTGCTTGGTTACATCGGCATTCTTCCCATCACCATCATTTTCCTGCGTGCGGGTGCTTTGTTCCTGAAAAAGCGCAAGTGCAAGGGAAGCGAGCAGGTGAAATAATTGAAAACCCCGCGGCGTTTGCCGCGGGTTTTTGCATATCCCATTGACTTTTCGTCAAAACTACTTGTGGAAAATGGGAAAATATGCTATACTAAATATAATTTAGGAAAGGAGTGTGCGAATGAAGCGCTTTTGTGTGTTATTACTGGCACTTGTGCTTTGCGCGGGGCTTGTCTTGCCCGTGCTTGCCGTGCCGCAGAACTCGATGATCGGGACCGCGACTGCGGCGGCGCAAAACGCCGTTGGCAAGGATACGCCGGGCGCCGCGGTGGCGGTGTTTGAGAGCGGCTCTCGCACGCTTTTTGAGGGCTATGGCTACGCCGACGTCGCCTCGCGTACGCTGGTGACGGCCGAAACCTCGTTTGAGATCGGTGAGCTTTCCGCGATCTTCGTGGCGCTTGCCGTGCAAAAGCTGGTGGAAGAGGGAGAGGCCGAGCTTGACCGCGACGTTGCCTGCTACCTTCCCGCCGATTTTATGCAGGCGCTTTCGCTCTCTCACGTGATCACGCTGCGCGATCTTTTGATGGGGGGCGCCGGCTTTGCCGCACGACAAAGCGACCTGCGCTACGAGCGCTCGTCGTTGTGCTTTGACACGCTGCGCGACGCGCTGCTTGCCGACGTGCCTGCGCAGACCAACGAGCCGGGGCTTTACCACACGGCAAGCAGCTTCGAGTTGGGACTTGCCGCGTACGTCGTGGAGTGTATCGCACAGCGTTCCTACGCTGATTTTATAACCGAAAGCATTCTCGTGCCGCTTGGTATGGATCACACCGTGATCGACCCGCGCGCAGACGTCTTGATCAAGGCACCTGCCACGGGGCATATCACAGCGGGGGAGGGCGTGTTTTCTGCCACCGAGGGAATGGGGCGCACCTGGGGCGCGATCTGGCCCGCGGACGGCGCGATCTCCAATCTCGCCGATCTTTCGATCCTGTTAGAATTTCTTTTGAACGACACTGTCGACACCGAGGTGCTCACGCCTGCGTCGCGTGCAGCTGTGTGTGATATGACGGCACAAAACGGCGTTTTCAGCACAGGCACTGCGGGACTTGCAGTCAGCGGCACAGCGCGACTTTTGCGCACGTCTACGGCATATTTCAGCGCCTCGCTCTGCTTTGATCGTACTGCCCGCAAGGGCGCGGTAGTGCTGTGTAATACCGCTTACAGTACGCTTTTGTCGCTTCCGGAAGCGCTTTGCGGCTTTTCTGTCGGCACTGCGGTTTCTATGGGCGGCACGCTTTACGATGCGGAGATTTTTGAGGGAGAATATCTGTCTGTTTTTGCGCAGCGCGGCACTTTTTTGGGGCGCGACGAGCGCAATTTGTACGTATC
>JAZRFG010000003.1:0-1419 GCA_045661265.1 Eubacteriales bacterium | reverse complement strand
CGGCGAGGGTCAGCTCTCGGGTGTCGCGCTGATGGACGCGCGCTCGATCGCGGCGACTGCCGCCAACGGCGGTATCATCACCGCCGCCACCGACGTGGACTACACCCACGAGGCGCACGCTTACCACTATGACCGCTCGGTTTACGAGAAGCGCTGCTACTACGGCTACGGCAAGGCGGATAAGGACGCAGACCTCATTCTTGGCCCCAACATCACCGACTGGCCGAAGATGTACGAGCTTGCCGACAACCTGCTTGTTGAGCTTGCCGCCGTCATTCACGATCCCGTGACCACCACCGACGAGCTGATCCCCTCCGGCGAGACCTCGTCCTACCGCTCCAACCCCCTGCGCCTTTCCGAATTTGCCCTTTCCCGCCGCTGCCCCGAGTACGTGGGTCGCTCCAAGGCGGTGGCCGCCGATGAGCTGGCACGCCGCGAGGGTAAGGTTTGTGACAAGCTGCAGTTTGCACTTTCCAAGGTGGGCGACGCCGCAGCACTTGCGGCAAGCACCCAGTTTGGCTCCTGTGTCTTCGCGAACAAGCCCGGTGACGGCTCTGCGCGCGAGCAGGCAGCTTCCTGCCAGAAGGTCTTGGGCGGCTTTGCCAACATCTGCTATGAGTTCGCCACCAAGCGCTACCGCTCCAACTGCATCAACTGGGGCATTCTTCCCTTCACACTGGACGCAGGCACCAAGTTCGACTACGCCGAGGGCGATTTCGTCTTCGTGCCCGCCGTGCGCGAGAAGATCGCCGCAGGCATTGAGGAATTCCCTGCCAAGGTCATTCGTGCGAATGGCACCGTTGAGGATATCACCCTTTACGTCAAGGGTCTTACCGACAACGAAAAGGAGATCATCCTGCGCGGTTGTCTGATGAACTACTACGCGGCGAAAAACAAGTAATCCCAAGAAATTCGACAAATATTCCAGAAATATCATCATTTTTTCCAATTTTCGGAGGTATTGAAGATGGAAAATTTCAAAAAGATCAAAATGACCACGCCGCTTGTCGAAATGGACGGCGACGAAATGACCCGCGTTCTCTGGCAGATGATCAAGGACGAGCTGTTGCTCCCCTTTGTAGATCTGAACACCGAGTACTATGATCTTGGTCTTCCCGAGCGCGAGAAGACCAAGGATCAGGTGACCCTTGACAGTGCCTATGCCACCAAGAAGTACGGCGTTGCCGTCAAGTGCGCCACCATCACCCCCAACAAGCAGCGCGTGGAGGAGTACAACCTCACCCAGATGTGGAAGTCCCCCAACGGCACGATCCGCGCCATTTTGGACGGCACTGTGTTCCGCGCACCGATCCTGATCGACAGCATTCGTCCCGCCGTGCGCAACTGGGAAAAGCCGATCACCATCGCCCGTCACGCCTACGGTGACATCTATAAGGCAACCGAGTACCGCGTGCCCAC
>JAZRFG010000002.1:0-9840 GCA_045661265.1 Eubacteriales bacterium | reverse complement strand
AACGGGGTAAAATAACGGCAAAAATCCAAACAAAAAGAGGTTTGCCGTGAGAAAGAAAAAATCGCAAAAGCCAAAGAAAAGCAGCTCCATCAAGCGTCTGCTGATCGCCAACGCGATCGCCACGGTGCTCTTGATCGCCGTCAGCATTGCAGTGCTTTGGGGACTCGGGCTGCTTGGCAGCATCTTCGCCTTTTTCTTTTGACGTTTGGAAAGGAACGCTTATGCAATATCAAGAAACGGGAAAGGTCATCCGCGGCGTGGGCGGACTTTTCGAAATTCAATTAGATAAGGGGAGCACGCCGCTCTCTGCGCGCCGCGTCAACGCGCGCGCCAAGGGCAACTTCCGCCACGAGGGGGTCACGCCCCTGCCGGGCGACCGCGTGAAGCTCTTGTTTGACGACACCGCCTGTCAGCACGACGAGCACGGCGAGCTGATACAGACCACCGACGGCGGCGGCGCGGTGATCGCCGAGATCCTCGCGCGCAAGAACGCGCTGATCCGCCCCCCGATGGCAAATCTGGATCTGTTACTTATCACGGTGGCGGCCGCCGAGCCCGCGCCCGTCCCCGAAACCATTGACAAGCTCATCTCGATCGCGGAGTTCAACGGCATCGAGCCGATCCTTGTGATCGGCAAATGCGACGTCGATCCCGCAAACGCCGCCGCCCTGAAGGCGACCTATGAGCTCGCGGGCTTCCCTGTCTTTTTGCTCTCTGCGAAAGAGGGCGAGGGCGTCGCGCCCCTGCGCGAGTATCTCGCGCGAGAGATGTCGGGCAAGACTGCCGCCTTTGCGGGCGCGTCGGGTGTGGGCAAATCCACGCTCTTAAACGCCCTGTTCCCCACACTTTCTCTGCAAACAGGCGAGATCAGCCACCGCATCTCACGCGGCAAGCACACCACCCGCCGCGTGGAGCTTTACCCCGTGGACGGTATGGAAAACGCCTATATTGCGGACACCCCCGGCTTCAGCATGCTCGACTTCGTGCGCTTTGATTTCTTCACGCGCGACGACCTGGTCGGCACGATGCGCGAGTTCGAGCCCTTTATCGGCGAATGCCGCTTTACTAAATGCTCTCACACCAAAGAGCAAGGGTGCGCCATTCTTGCCGCGATGCGCGAGGGCAGGATCGCCCAAAGCCGCCACCAAAGCTACGTGGCGATGTTTGAGGCGCTGAAAAACAAACACGAATGGAGCAAGAAATAATGCGCGCTTTTCTTTACACGGGTGGCCAGATTGACACCACGAACATCACCGAGCGCCCCGCCGAGAGCGACCTTGTGATCGCGGCGGACAGCGGCTGGAACAACGCCAAGGCCCTTGGTGTCAGCCCCGATCTGTTGCTCGGTGTCTTCGACTCGCTCGGCAGGGCGAATCTGCCCGACGGTCCTGAAATTTACCAAGTCCCCACCGAAAAGGATCTCACCGACACCCAGCTGGGTGTGGAGATGGCACTCTCGCGCGGCGCGACCGAGCTTGTGGTCATCGGCGGGCTTTCCGGGCGGCTTGACCACACGCTCTCCAACCTTGCCATTCTGGAGCACTTAAGTGAGAAAAAGATCCCCGCGATCATCACGGACGGACAGAACCGCGCGCGCTTTGTGCGTAACAGCGGGGCACTCTTGCCGCGCGGCGGCTTTCGGTATCTGTCGCTGATCGCGGCAGATGCCACCGTCAAGGGGGTCTGCGTCAAGGGCTGCAAATACCCCCTGACAAACGCCAAATTAAAAAAGAACTATCAGTACGCCGTCAGCAACGAGATCGAGGGCAACTGCGCCCTGATCGAGGTCAAAAAGGGCGGTCTTTACATCATCGAAGCACGCGATAAGTGAGGAAACGGTATGGAAAATATCAGAAAAAACGCGGATGGCACGGCTGAACTGCTGGCCACCGATCAAAGCTTTTTGAACAAGGTCACGGACGAGGCGGCGCGCGCCGCGCGCGAGCTGCTGGACGCCGCCGCGCTGAAGGCGGGCGACATTCTCGTGGTGGGCTGCTCCACCTCTGAGGTCGCGGGACACAGCATCGGCAAGGCGTCGATCCCCGCGGTCGCCGAGGCGCTGCTGGCGGGGCTTTTACCCATCGTGCGCGAGCGCGGCGTATACCTCGCTGCGCAATGCTGCGAGCACCTCAACCGCGCCCTCGTCATGGAGCGTGCGTGCGCCGAAAAATATAATTTGGACGAGGTGGCGGTGCGACCCGCCCCAAAAGCGGGCGGCTCCTTTGCCACCGCCGTTTACCAGCAGTTAGAAGCGCCCGTCGCCGTGGAAAACATCCGCGCCCACGCGGGTCTTGACATCGGCGGCACGCTCATCGGCATGCACCTGCGCGCCGTGGCCGTGCCCGTGCGCCTCACGCTCACAAGGATCGGCGAGGCAAGCATTCTTTGCGCCCGCACCCGCCCCAAATACGTCGGCGGCCCGAGAGCAGTGTATAAGTAAAACAGAAAGAAGCGGTACGCCGTCGGTATGCCGCTTCTTTTTTTGATAGCATTATATCTGTTCTTGACGCTTGCCATTCTTTTTCACCAACTCATATTCCGAATTGCGGATCAACACACCGCTTTTTGTCAACACCACCTCGACGTGTTTTTCCAGCTTCAAGCGTTTTCTGAACTCTTTCGGAATAACAATTCTGCCAAGATTGTCAATTTCCTTTATAACACCTGCATTTTGCTCCATATCTTTCACCTTTGCAAAAATTTATACTTCGTTCGCATTGACATTTGGTGAATGTCAACACAGTGATTGTAACACATTATAATAAATTTGTCAATCACTGAATGTCAAATAGGGTGGAAATATGTTTAAAAACAAGAATGAGCAAAGAAATAATCTGTGCGGTGAAAAGATCCGCGCGCTTCGCTTGGCTTACCCCGATAAGCTCTCGCAACGCGCCCTCGCCGACAAAATGCAACTCGCCGGCATCGACGTGGACAAAAATGCGATACAGCGCATTGAATGCGGCAAACGCTTTGTCACAGATATCGAGCTAAAAGCGTTTTCCGAAATATTCGGTGTCAGCATGGATAGCTTGGTATAATGGTATATTGATAACCGGGTGGGGGCTCTCCCCGCCCTTTTTCTTTACCGCAACGCCAAAATTCACATTTTATGTCTTGTATTTTGCGGCAAATGTTGGTATAATACTTAGGTTACTAACTATTAAGGTTGCCCCAAGGGCAACGGAAAGGAAACCTTATGTTGAAAAGACTGATGGGATGTATCCGCGAATTCAAAAAGCCGACCATCCTTACGCTCGTTTTCATCGTATGCGAATCGATCATCGAAACGCTGATCCCCTTTATCACGGCGGCGCTGGTCAACGACATCCAGGACGGACTGCCGCTTTCCAACGTGATCAAAAAGGGCGTTCTGCTCGCCATCATGGCGTTCGCATCGCTCGCCTGTGGCGGTATTGCGGGCTTTTGCTGTGCGCGCGCGTCCGCGGGCTTTGCCAAAAACTTGCGCCACGATCTCTACGATCGCGTGGGGCGTTTCTCGTTTGAGAACGTGGACCGCTTCTCCTCGACCTCGCTGGTCACGCGTATGACCACCGACGTGCAGAACGTGCAGATGTCCTATATGATGATCATCCGCACGGCGATCCGCGCGCCGCTGATGCTGATCTTCTCGGTCATTATGGCGTTCGTAATGGGCGGCACGCTGGCGATGACCTTTGTGGTCATCATCCCGATCCTTGCCATTGGCCTTTGGCTGGTGGGTAAAAAGGCACTGCCCGCATTCCGCCGCGTATTCCGCAAGTACGACCGCCTCAACGAGAGCATTGAGGAAAACGTGCGCGGTATGCGCGTGGTCAAGGGCTTTTCCCGCGAGGAGCGCGAAAAGGAGAAGTTCGGCATCGCGTCCGAGGATATCCGCGCCGACTTCACGCACGCCGAGCGCATTGTGGCGTGGAACCGCCCGATCATGCAGTTCTGTATGTACTTCAATATGATCTTCGTGCTGCTGGTCGGCTCGAAGCTGATCATCTCCGTGGGTGAGCTTGGCGTGGGCGAGCTTTCCGCGATGCTGACCTACGGTATGCAGGTCTTGATGTCGCTGATGATGCTGTCGATGATCTACGTTATCCTCACCATCTCCGCCGAATCCGTCAAGCGTATTGATGAGGTACTGTGCGAGCAGCCCTCGCTTCATTCCCCCGAGAACGCCGTCACCGCCGTGGCGGATGGCTCGATCGACTTTGACAGAGTGAGCTTCAAGTACTCCCAAAAGGCCAAGCGCAATTCCCTCTCGGACGTGGACGTGCATATCCGCTCGGGTATGACCGTGGGCGTCATCGGCGGCACGGGCTCGGGCAAGACCTCGTTTGTGCAGCTGATCCCCCGCCTTTACGACGTGACAGAGGGCGCCGTCAGGGTCGGCGGCGTGGACGTGCGCGAATACGACCTCGTCACGCTGCGCGACGCGGTGGCGATGGTGCTGCAAAAGAATTTGCTGTTCTCGGGCACGATCAAACAAAACCTGCGCTGGGGCAACGAGCACGCTACCGACGAGGAGCTGATCGAGGCCTGCAAGCTCGCGCAAGCGGACGAGTTTGTCCGTTCCTTCCCCGATGGGTACGACACCTATATCGAACAGGGCGGCACCAACGTGTCGGGCGGCCAGAAGCAGCGCCTTTGCATCGCACGCGCGCTTCTCAAAAAGCCGAGGATCCTCATTCTGGACGACTCGACCAGCGCCGTGGACACCAAGACAGACGCCCTCATCCGTCAGGGCTTCAAGACCTATATTCCCGAAACTACCAAGATCATCATCGCCCAGCGCGTCGCGTCCGTCGAGGACGCCGATCTCATCCTTGTGATGGAGAATGGGCGCGTGGCGAGCGCGGGTACGCATAGCGAGCTGCTTGCAAGCTCCGAGATCTACCGCGAGATCTATGAACAGCAAACGAAGGGAGGTAAGGAAAATGAGTGAGCCGCAAATGCCGAAGCGCCCGAAGCCCAGCATGCGTGTGCTTGGCCGAACGATGAGAATGCTGTTTTCCTACTACCCCGTTCTCATGCCCGTGACCATTCTTTGCATCCTCATCTCCGCCGTTACCGCGGCGCTCCCTCCCGTATTTATGCAACAGGTGATCGCCGAGATCGAAGCTGCCGTGGCAAGCGCCAGCACGTGGGAGACCGCCTCGAAGATCATCATCCCCAAGGTGCTGCTGCTCGGCGTATTCTACGCCATCTCCTGGGCGGCGATCATTGTACAAACACAGCTGATGGCGGTCATCACGCAAGGATTCCTTTGCAAGATGCGCCGCACGATGTTTGACAAGATGCAAAATCTGCCCATCCGCTATTTCGACACGCACAAGCACGGCGACATCATGTCGCATTACACCAACGACATCGACGCGCTGCGCGAGCTTGTTTCCCAAGCGCTCCCCGCGCTGTTGCAATGTGTCGTGGTGCTGCTTTCCGTCTTCTTCGTGATGCTGTATTTCAGCATCTGGATGACCCTCGTGCTGCTTTGCGGCGTGGTGTGTATGGTTCTCGTTTCCAAGAAGATCGGCGGCGGCTCCGCCAAGTATTTCATCCGTCAGCAAAAGTCGATGGGTCGCGCCGAGGGCTTCATTCAGGAAATGATGAACGGCCAGAAGGTCATCAAGGTCTTCAACCACGAGCGCGAGGCGCTGGCCGACTTTGACAAGGTCAACGGGGCCCTCTTTGAGGACAGCGCCAAGGCGCACGCCTACGCGAACACCCTGGGGCCGATCATCGGTAACATTGGTAACATTCTTTACGTCATTATGGCCGTGACAGGCGGCGTGTTCCTGCTTACAAGCGTGCCCAACCTCGCGCTTGGCGCCTTCCCCGTGTTCACCATCTCGATCGTCGTTCCCTTCCTCAATATGGCAAAGCAGTTCACGGGAAACGTGAACCAGGCGTCCCAGCAGATCAACGCCGTGGTCATGGGTATGGCGGGCGGCGCGCGTCTGTTTGAAATGATGGACGAGGCGCCCGAGCCCGATGACGGCTACGTGACGCTGGTCAACGCCAAGTATGACGAGAACGGCAACCTTGTGGAGGCCGACGGGCGCACGGGTCTTTGGGCTTGGAAGCACCCGCACGGCGACGGCACGCTGACCTACACCGAGCTGCGGGGTGACGTTCGCCTTGTGGACGTGGACTTCGCCTACGAGCAGGGCAAGCCCGTGCTGCACGACGTGAGCGTCTATGCCGAGCCCGGCCAAAAGGTCGCGTTCGTCGGCGCTACGGGCGCGGGCAAGACCACCATCACCAACCTCATCAACCGCTTCTATGACATCGCCGACGGCAAGGTGCGCTACGACGGCATCAATATCAACAAGATCAAAAAGTCGGATCTGCGCCGCTCGCTCGGCATCGTATTGCAGGAAACTAACCTGTTTACGGGCAGCGTAATGGAGAATATCCGCTACGGTCGCCTGGACGCCACTGACGAGGAGTGCATCGCCGCCGCGAAGCTCGCGGGCGCGGACGATTTCATCACCCGACTGCCCGGTGGCTATGAAACCGAGCTGCAAAACAACGGCGCCAACCTCTCGCAGGGTCAGCGCCAGCTGATCGCCATTGCGCGCGCCGCCGTAGCAGACCCGCCCGTGATGATCCTGGACGAGGCGACCTCGTCCATCGACACGCGCACCGAGGCGATCGTACAGCGCGGTATGGATAAGCTGATGGAGGGCCGCACGGTGTTCGTCATCGCGCACCGCCTTTCCACCGTCATGGACTCTGACGTCATTATGGTGCTGGATCACGGCCGCATCATCGAACGCGGCAACCACGAAAAGCTGATTGCCGAGCGTGGCACGTATTATCAGCTCTACACCGGCGCGTTTGAGCTGGAGTAATCCCCCAAAATCCCAAAAAAGGAGACCCGTTATGGCATTAAAGGAGCAACACGCCCGCACCGCAATGCTCCTCGGCGACGAGGGTGTCGCGCGCCTTGCGCGCGCGCACGTCGCGGTATTCGGCGTGGGCGGCGTGGGCGGCTACGTGGTAGAGGCCCTTGCCCGCGCAGGCGTGGGGACGCTGTCGCTGTTTGACGCGGACGTGGTGAGCGTGAGCAACATCAACCGCCAGATCATCGCCACACACAGCACTGTGGGGCAAAAAAAGACCGAGGTCGCCGCCGCGCGCGTGCGCGACATTGACCCCGACACCGTGGTGCATTGCCACAACGTGTTTTATCTGCCCGAAAATGCGAGCGAATATGACCTTTCGCAGTATGATTATATCGTGGACGCCATCGACACGGTGGCGGCAAAGATGGAGCTGATCCGCCGCGCCCGCGCGGCGGGTGTGCCGATCATCTGCTCGATGGGAACGGGCAACAAGCTGGATCCCACCGCGTTCCGCGTGGCAAAGATCGAGAAGACGGACACCTGCCCTCTCGCCCGCACGATCCGCAATCTTTGCAAAAAAGAGGGCATACGGGGCGTGAAAGTGGTCTTTTCCACCGAGCAGCCGCGCGGCGACACCCTCGCGGACGGCCACGGCCGCCACGCGCCGGGCAGTATCTCCTTCGTCCCCGCCGCCGCAGGACTTGTGCTCGCAGGCGAGGTCATTCGGGAGATCGCGAAAGCGGGGGAACCCTGATGGAAGAAAAGCTGCCCAAGCGAAAAAACATCCGTGTTCCCAATTTTGATTATAGTGCGTCGGGAGCGTACTTCGTCACCGTGTGCACCAAGATAAGAACCAATTATTTTTGGGATACCGCCAACAATGTAGGGGCGACCATTGGTCGCCCGCAAGACGTTCCTTTGTCGCCTTACGGCAAGCTTGTAGAGCAAGCCATTCTTAACATTCCCCGCATTTATCCGGCAATCACCGTAGAGCATTACGTCGTTATGCCTGACCACTTTCATTTGATATTATTGTTCCATACAGACGAATACGGGCGACCAATGGTCGCCCCTACGTTAAATCGGGTGGTAAATCACTTAAAAGGACATATCTCCAGAAAGATAGGGGCTTGTGTTTGGCAAAAGGGCTTTTTCGATCACATTATTCGCAATCGCAAGGATTTCGATGAACACGCCAAATACATCTGGGAAAACCCACTAAAATGGAGCTTTAACGAGCACCACAACGAATAAAAGATCCCCCGCGGTGCGGGGGATCTTTTATTACTTCTTCTTTGCCGTTTCGGCGATGGCGGCGATGGTGCCCGCCACGTTTTGCAGCTCGGACGGAATGATGATCTTGGTCGCCTGTCCGTCGGCAACCTTGGCAAGCGCCTCATAGCTCTTCAGCACCAAAACTTCCTTGACGGGGGGCACCTCATTGAGCATACGAAGACCCTCGGCGGTAGCTTCCTGCACCTTGAGAATGGCCTCGGCCTCACCCTCTGCCTCGCGGATACGTGCCTCGCGCTGTGCCTCGGCGCGCAGGATCGCGGCCTGCTTTTCCGCCTCAGCGTCCAGGATCGCGGACTGCTTGCGACCCTCTGCCACCAGAATGGCGGAGTTCTTTTCACCCTCGGCGCGCAGGATCGCCTCGCGGCGCTCACGCTCTGCCTTCATCTGCTTCTCCATCGCGTCTTGAATCTCGCGGGGGGGAATGATGTTCTTCAGCTCCACGCGGTTGACCTTGATGCCCCAGGCGTCGGTCGCCTGATCCAGAATGGCGCGCATCTTGGTATTGATGGTATCGCGCGAGGTCAGCGTCCCGTCCAGATCCAGCTCACCGATCATGTTACGAAGCGTGGTGGCGGTCAGATTTTCGATCGCAAAAATAGGGTTGGTCACGCCGTAGGCGTACAGCTTGCAGTCGGTGATCTGATAATAGACCACGGTGTCGATCTGCATACGCACGTTATCCTTGGTGATAACCGACTGGGGCGGGAAATCCACGACCTGCTCCATCATATTGACCTTTTTGCTCACCCTTTCGATGAAAGGGACTTTCACATGCAAGCCGTTGCTCCAGGTCACGCGGTAGGAGCCAAGACGCTCGACCACGTAGGCGTGTGCCTGAGGCACGATCTGAATGTTGGCGATCAATACGATCAACAACACCACCAAAATACAAACGATAGCAATAATAACACCAATCATACTGTTTCTCCTTTTATTAATTTTTTTGTTTACTCAACGATCAGCTTAACGCCCTGCACCTCTTTGACGGTGACCAGCTCGCCGACGGCGATCACACGACCGTCAGCCGAGCGTGCCGACCAGCAAAGCCCACCGAGTCTGACCTCTCCGCGCTCCTCAAGATTGCAGATCTCCTCGGTCACGATGCACTCCTTGCCGATCACGGCGTCCACGTTCGTCTTTTCCCCTCTCACGGCAAGGAACTTGCGGCAAAGCGGGCGGGTAGCGACCACCAGCACAAGTCCGATGACAAGGAACAACACCAGCTGTAGCCACGGGGACGTGTCAAACAGCGAAAGGATCATAGAAACAAGCGACGCGGGGAAAAACCAGATCGCCACGAAATCGTTCGTGAGTGCTTCCACGACCACCGCGGTGACCAGCACCGCGATCCATACGTATAGCATAGCCCAAATCCTCCTTTTCACGCAAGTGTTCGGCAAATGCCGTTTTTCTTGCTGATGATATTATACCATTTTTCCGCGCGTAATGTCAAGAAGCGTGGCGCGCCGCGCGTGGCAAGGGGCGCTTGTGGCGGGCGTTTTCGGGCAATTATCACCCCGCCAGGTGCTATTTTCTCGCTCGCAGGCGTGCTTTTTGCGAAAATAGCTCCGCGACCTTGACAAGGACAGAACAAAAACGCTATAATAAAAGAAAAAAACGAGGTAATAGATATGAAAGTTCTGATGCTCAACGGCAGCCCCAAAGCACAGGGCAACACCGCCCGTGTGCTGACGGAAATGCGCGG
>JAZRFG010000001.1:0-15522 GCA_045661265.1 Eubacteriales bacterium | reverse complement strand
TTATCCTCGGGCAGGTCGGAGGGGTTCTCCAGCGTGAGGAGATTGTCGTAAAGCTTGAGGGTGGTGTCCACGGCGTACTTGGCAGAGAGCCAGTGGATCGTGCCCTTGATCTTGCGGCCGTCCACGGGGTTGCCGTTGCGCGTTTCCAGGTCGGCGGTGCAAAGGATCTTAGCAATAGAGCCGTCCTCGTTCTTCACAACGTCCTGATACTTGATGATATAGGCACCCATCAGGCGAACCTCGCCCTCAGGTTTGAGGCGGAAGAACTTGGGGGGCGGGACCTCGGCAAAGTCGTCGGCGTCGATATAGATCTCGCGGGTAAAGGGTACGGCGCGCGTACCAAGCTCGGGCTTTTGCGGGTGGTTGGGCAGATCAAAGGTTTCCTCCCCCTCATAGTTGGTGATCTCCACCAGAATGGGGCGCTTGATGGCGATGCGGCGGGGCGCTGCCTCGTTGAGCTCGTCACGAATGCAGTGCTCCAGCATGCCGATATCCACAAGACTGTCTGCCTTGGAAACGCCTGCCTCGCGCACGAAGCGGAAGATGGACGTGGGCGTATAGCCACGGCGGCGCAGTGCGCAGATGGTGGGCAGACGGGGATCGTCCCAGCCGTCCACGGTGCCGTTTTCTACAAGCGAGCGCAGATAACGCTTGGACATCACGGTGTTGGTGATGTTCAGGCGAGCGAACTCGCGCTGCTTGGGGGGATTTTCAAAGCCGATGTTGTTAATCACCCATTCGTAAAGCGGACGGTGGTTCTCAAACTCCAGCGAGCAAAGCGAGTGCGTGATGCCCTCCAGCGCGTCTTGAATGGGGTGCGCGTAGTCGTAAAGGGGATAGATGCACCACTTGTCGCCCTGGCGGTGATGATGGGCGCGCACGATGCGGAAGATCGCGGGGTCGCGCATATTCATGTTGGGCGATGCCATGTCGATTTTGGCGCGCAGGGTCTTGGAGCCATCGGGGAACTCGCCGTTCTTCATGCGCTCGAAAAGGTCAAGGTTTTCCTCGACCGAGCGATCACGGTAGGGGCTGTTCGTGCCCTTCTGCGTGAGCGTACCGCGCGTTGCGCGCAGCTCCTCGGCAGACAGGTCACACACGTATGCCTTGCCGTCCTTGATCAGCTTTACGGCAAATTCATAGCACTTGTCAAAATAGTCCGAGCCATAGAACACGCCGCCCGTGGGGGTCGCGCCCAGCCAGCAAAGATCCTCGTAGATCGAATCGACGTACTCGGTGTCCTCCTTGGTGGGGTTGGTGTCGTCGTAGCGCAGATTGAAAAGGCCACCGTACTTGCGCGCGGTCTCGACGTTGATCATGATTGCCTTGGCGGAGCCGATGTGCAGGTATCCGTTGGGCTCGGGGGGGAAGCGCGTGTGAATTTTGAGGTTGGGGTTTTCGGCAAGGTCGGCATCAATGATGTCGTGTATAAAGTTACTGCTGATGATTTCTTCCATCTTTTTATACCTCTTTTCAAAGGGTGTTGAGCATCTTTTCAATGCGCGCGCGCACGCGATCCTCGCCAAGGATCTGCATCACGGCGTACATATCGGGGGAGTTGAGCTTGCCCGTGACGGCCACGCGCAAGAACATGCTGACGTCCGCCACGTTGCCGCGGTAAGCGGCGGGATTTTCCTTGTACGCCTTCATATCTGAGGCGTAGCCAAGGGCGTCGGCAACGGCCTTGATCTTGTCAAACCACGCGTTCATATCGTCCGCGGGATCGTAGCTTTCAAGGAAGGCGGTGAGGGCCTTTTTGATGTCCTCTTTGTCAAAGCTTTCGGGGTAAGCGTCGACAACGGTGAACCAGTCGTCGAAGAAGAAGTCAAGATACGGCTTCACGTCCGTCCATACGGCAAAGTCCTTGCGGGGCTTTTTGCCGCCACGGCCGATGGCGAGAACGGATTTGGTAAAGGCAGGATCAGCGGTGAGGTGCTTGTATAGATCTTCGTCGTAATCCTTGGCAAACGCGCAAACCTCGTCGTATACGCGCTCGGCACTCATGCGCGAGATCACGTTTTTGGAAACGTCGCGCAGCTTTGCCTCGTCGAAAAGCGATCCTGCGGGATTCATCTTTTTGTGAGAGAACTTGAAGCTGTCTACGGGCGCGTCGGGGTTGGCGCGGCGCCAGTCCTCAAAGTTGGAGTTCAGCACCGTCATCAGATACTCGTAAACCGATTGCACGGGGAAGCCCGCGGCGCGGTAGTAGGAGAGCGCCAGCTCGGGGTCCTTGCGCTTGGAAAGCTTGCGCTTGCTCTCGCCGTCCATCTTCATCAGGGGCCCGATGTGCAGGTACTTGGGCGCGCGGAAGCCGAGCGCACGGAACAGCTGTAAATGGAAGGGGAGGGTAGGCAGCCACTCGTCACCGCGCACCACGTGAGTGGTACGCATCAGGTGATCGTCTACGGCGTGTGCGAAGTGGTAGGTGGGAATGCCGTCCGACTTGAGCAGCACGTGGTCGATGTCGTTTTCGGTCAGCTCCAGGTTGCCCTTGATGAGGTCGGTGAACTTGATCTTGTTTTCGATCGAGCCCGTGGAGCGATAGCGCAGCACGTAGGGCAGGCCCTTGGCAAGCGCTTCCTTGATTTCTTCAATCGAGCGGTCACGCCACACGGCCCACTTGCCGAAATAGCCGAAGTTGGCCTTTTCCGCTTCTTGGCGGGCGTGAATGTCGGCGAGCTCCTCTTCCGTGCAGAAGCAAGGATACGCCTCGCCCTGTAACACCAGCTGCTTTGCGTAAACGTGATAGATCTCGGCACGCTGGCGCTGGCGGTAGGGACCGTATTGCCCCGCGTCGCCGTCCACCGTGGCACCCTCGTCAAAGAGAATGTCATAATGCTTGAGAGAGTTGATCAGCACCTCCACGGCGCCGGGCACCTCGCGCTTGGCGTCGGTATCCTCGACGCGCAGGAACAGCACGCCGCCCGACTGGTGGCAAAGGCGCTCAGACGTGAGTCCCTGCACCAGATTGCCCAGATGCACAAAGCCCGTGGGGCTGGGTGCCATACGGGAAACGATCGCGCCCTCGGGCAGCTCGCGCGCGGGGAAAAGTTGTTCCATCTCCTCTGGCGTTTTGGTGACGTTGGGGAAAAGAAGCTCGGCAAGAAGTTTGGTATCCATAGTTTTAACCTCGTATACAAAGTGAAGGATCAGCGAAAGATGTTATGCAGCGCGGTGCCAAGCGAGCAGCCGTCGCCGTGTCCCGGGTAGATGAACAGGTGCTGGGGCAGCGAGAATAGGCGCTGGAGCGAGTCGCGCATGGCAGGGGTGTTGCCGCCGGGGAAGGTGGTGCGACCGTAACCGCAGGACATCAGCGTGTCACCGGTGAAAAGTGCGTTCCCTGTTTGCAGCACGCAGCAGCCGGGGGTGTGACCGGGCGTGTTGATCGCCTTGATAGACAGTGCGCCGAATTGCAGTAGCTCGCCGTCCTCAAACACGCGGTCGGGCGGGGTGAAGCTTGCTTCAAATCCCGTGAATACGTGATAGCAGTTGAGAAGCCCCGTTTCGGGGAATTTTTCATCGGCACGGTGCAAAAAGACCGGAACATCAAACGCTTTTTTGACCTCGTCCTGTGTCATCAGATGGTCGTAATGGCCGTGTGTGAGAATCACGCCGCGCAGCGTTGCGCCAACGGCGGCAAGCGCCGCTTGAACGGTGCCGACGGGGGCGGAGCAGTCGATCAGCACGGCGTCCGTGCCCTCGCTCACCAGATAGCAATTTGAGGCAATGCCGCCTGGGTACAGATTTTGTATTTGCATAGCGCGCCTCGCTTTCCTACCTATAATAATTTAGTATACCATATTTTGCGCGGTTTGTCTATGCTTTTTGCGCGGAAAATGAAAAAAGAACCCGCACATTTGTGCGGGTTCTGGAAGTGTTGAACAAGCGGATTATTTCTTGTCGGTTTCTTTGGTCTCTTCTACGAATTTCTCTGCAAGAGCGATATCCCAGTAGCCGGAAAGCGAGGTCTTCTGGAAGTGCGCGTTGCAGAAGAAGCGGCTCTCGATCTTGCTAAGCTCGCCGGAGGCCAGCGAGAAGTTCATGTTGTAGACCACAGGAATCACAGGCATGTCAGAGAGCAGGATCTCCTCGGCCTCGTGAAGAAGCGCTGCGCGCTTTTCCGGATCCTTTTCGTCATAGGCGGCCTCGATCTTTGCATCGTAAGCAGCGCTCTGGTAGCCGGTGATGTGGGGCGTGAGAGCGTAGGTGGGGTTGGTTTCGGTGTTCACATCCATTGCGTTGCCGGAGAAGGCGGTAGCGAAAGGAGCCAGATAGCTGAATGCATCTACGCCGGTGGCAACCAAGTCAAGTGCGATGACCTCGAAATCGCCGGCCTTATAGGCTTCTTTGTAAAGATCGTTGACATAGCCCGCATCGACCATCTTGTTGGTGTTCTTGTCCAGCTGATAGACGGGCTCGACGTCCAGCTTCTTGACGCTTACCTTGAAGCCGAGCGCATTCCAAGCGGCCTTGGCAAGCTCAGCGGCAGCCACGTGGTCGGTGTCATATGCGGCAACGGTGATCGAGAAGGAGTAGTCAGAGGGAGTGATGCCTGCGGCGGAGAGCATGGCCTTGGCCAGCTTGACGTTGGGCAGGGTGGAGATGCTTTCGCGCGCAGCGTTGCGGAAAGTTTCGTCATCGTCGGTGCTGTTCAGGATTGCGCCGGGAACCAGAGCGTCAGCTGCCTTGGCAAGCACAAGCGCCTCGGCGATGGCCTCGCGGTCAAGCGCAAGAGAAAGTGCCTTGCGCACGGCGGGATCAGCGAAAAGCGTCTTATCGCCGATGACAGCCTTTTCGTTCATATAGTAAACGTGCGTCGAGGCGGCGTCGGTCAGCTCGCCCTTTTCCATAAGCTCGGCAAAGGTGGTGGTGGTGCGGCCGGCAAGCGGAATGTTGCCGAGGTAGTAGAGGGAACCTGCACCCTCGGCGTCAAAGTTCTTGAGCTGCTCCTCAATGGGGGTGGTGTAATCGCAAACAAGACGGAAGGGGGTTACGTATTCGTCCAGATCGTCCTCCTGGCGGTCGCGCAGATAGTAGGCGTTGCGTTCAAGGATAAAGCCGTCCTTTTCGTCGTAATCCATCTTACGGACGATGAAGGGACCGCTGAACACCATGGTAGAAGGCTTCTTTGCCCAGTCCTTGTTGGCCTCTACGATGTCGTCGCGAATGGGGTAAAGGGCGGGGCTGCAAAGCACGCGCAGGAAAGCGTCAATATCGATGTCCTCTTCGAACTCGATCTCAAGCTCATTGCTGTTTACCACGATGACCTGAAGGTGGTCGGGATTTTCTCCGTTCACAACGGCGCGTGCATTCTTGATGTCGTAAAGCATCGCGGTGGCGGGGTGGGAAACGTCGGAAGCGAACAGGCGCAAGAACGCGTACTGCACGTGCATTGCGGTGAGCGCTGTGCCGTCAGACCAAAGCGTATCGCGCAGTGTCATGGAAAGGTAGTAGCGATCTTCCTTTTCGTCATAGATGTACTCGTAATCCTCGACCAGATCCTTTTGCGGCTCGCCGTTTTCATCGGCATAGAACAGGCCCGAGAAAAGCATGCTGACGATCTGAAGATTGTCGTTGTTTTCAAAGGCGCTCAGGGGGTCGAAGTCATAGATCTTCTCGGTCAGGAACATGCGAATGTAAGCACCCTTGTCGTTTTCCGGCTTCGAGCAGGCGACGATGCAGGGCAGCAGCATAAGCAGGCAGAGCAGAAGTGCAACGACTCGTTTCATCATATTGGGTTTCCTCCTTGGAGTAGCGTAGCATGCATACACACGCTATATTGCCATAATACGTAGTATATTATAACATAGGATATCGTCAAATTCAAGCGCAAAGTGAGAGAATGAAAAAAGGTTTGGACACTTGCACAATAATTCGACGAAAAATTGGGTAGATTATACATAGATGAAGAAAAAAAAGGGATAATACAAACAAAAAGGGGGCGAAGGAGTGCAAAGAAATACTTTCGGGAGCAGTGACCTTGCTGCGGAGTGCGCCGTTTGCGAGGGCAGCGGCATACGCATTCGTCGGGCAAGCGCACAAGGGTGCGAGATCACACACGTTCGGGTGGAGAGTGCGCAGGCGGCGGAGCGGATCGGCAAGCCACAGGGGCGGTACGTGACCGTGGATTGCGGAAATATGTGTGAGCTGGATGAGCAGAGGGAGAAAAGCGTGGCGCGCGTGCTTTCGGTGGAGATCCGTGAGCTCTCGCAGAAGATGTGCGCAAGGCGGGTGGAGGGTGATTTTTTTGTGTTGGTGGTGGGGCTTGGCAATGCGGAAATGACCCCTGACTCACTGGGCCCAAAAACGCTGAAAACTCTACCCGTTTCCCGCCGTTTTAGGGGTGAAGCAGCGGAGATCGGGGCGTTTGCCCGCTGCAATCTGGCGGCGATCGCTCCCGGTGTTGCAGCGCAGACCGGAATGGATACGGCACAGATCCTGCGCGGCGTGGTCGAGGCGGTGCGCCCCGATCTTGTGATCGCGGTGGACGCGTTGGCTGCGCGCTCGCCCGCGCGTCTTGCTGCCACGGTGCAGCTGAGCGACAGCGGGATCCAGCCGGGCGGTGGGATCGGCAACGCGCGCCGTGCGCTTACCAAGGAAAGCATCGGTGTGCCCGTGATGGCGTTGGGTGTGCCGACCGTGATCAACTGCGCAACGCTACTTGGAGATCTGATGAACAAGCAAGTACCGATGGAACAGCAGACCGTGGAGCGTGCACGTGAGCTGTTCGTTTGCCCCAAGGAGATCGATCTGCTGGTGGGAAGAGCCGCCGCACTTCTCGCCAAGGCCATCTCCCGTGCATTCCGCATATGAAAAAGGCGCATAACTGATACCGTTATGCGCCTTTTGGCGTGTTTTTACTTATTCAGCGTGTTGATAAATGCCTCGATGCGCTCCAGTGCCTTGGCGATGTGCTTGAGCGAGTAGGCATAGGAGATGCGGGCAAAGCCGTCGCCGTCCTCGCCAAAGGCGGTGCCTGGCACGATGGCACAGCGATGCTCGTAAAGCAAGCGCGAGCAGAACTCCTCGCTGGAAAGCCCGAATTTGCGCAGGTCGGGGTAGATATAGAACGCGCCCTCAGGCAGGAAAGAGTCGATGCCGATCTTTCGCAGCCCGTCGTAAATGTAACGACGACGGCGGTCGTATTCCTCGCGCATCATCCGAATGTCCTCGTCACCGTTGCGCAGTGCCTCAACCGCCGCGAACTGGCTGGTCGTGGGCGCGCACATGATGGCGTACTGGTGGATCTTCAGCATTTGCTCCAGGATTGGCTCGGGTGCGGCGAGGTATCCCATGCGCCAGCCGGTCATGGCGTAGGCCTTGGCAAAGCCGCTGGCAAGGATCGTGCGCTCCCACATTCCCTCGATCGAGGCGATGGAAACGTGGTGGGTGCCATAGGTCAGCTCGGCGTAGATCTCGTCGGAAAGCACCACGATGTTCGTGTCGCGCAGCACGTCGGCAAGTGCCTCCAGCTCCTCGCGCGTGAGAATGGCGCCCGTGGGATTGTTGGGGTAAGCCAGTACCAGCATCTTGGTTTTCGGCGTGATGGCGGCGCGCAGTGCCTCGGGGGTGAGCTTGAATTTGTCCTCAAACTTGGTTTCGATGATCACGGGGACACCGCCCTGCAGACGGACGATGGGATCGTAGCAAACGAAGCACGGGGTGGGGATAATGACCTCGTCCCCCGGCTCGACGATGGCGCGGATGGCAAGGTCAATGGCCTCGCTGCCGCCCACGGTGACAAGCGTGTTTTCGGGCTTGTAGGAAAGCGAGAAGCGGCGGGAGAGATAGTTGCAGATCTCCTCGCGCAGCTCGGGCGTGCCCGCGTTGCCCGTGTAATAGGTCTTGCCCTTTTGCAAGCTCTCAATGCCTGCCTCGCGGATATGCCAGGGCGTAACGAAATCGGGCTGGCCGACGGTGAGGCCGACCACGTCCTTCATGCTTTCGTCATTGAGCAGATCGAAAAACTTGCGGATGCCCGATTTTTTCAGATCCACCACTTTTTTGGATAAAACGTTACGGTAATCAATCATTATTCAAAATTTCCTCTCTCGTCCTCCTCGACGACGCCATAGGTCACACCCTTGTCCTTGTACTTGCGCAGTACAAAGTGGGTGGCGGTGGAGATCACGTCGTCGATGGTTGCAAGCTTTTGTGCCACAAAGAAGGCGACCTCGCGCATCGTCTTGCCTTCAATGAGCACGCAAAGGTCATAGGCGCCCGACATCAGGTAAAGACTTTGCACCTCGGGGTAGTTATAGATGATTTCCGCCACGCGATCAAAGCCGCGGTCGCGTTGCGGGGTGATCTTGACCTCGATGAGCGCCGTGACGTACTCGCGGTCGGTTTTGTCCCAGTCGATCATCGTCTTATAGCCGAGGATCACGCCGTCCTTTTCGTTCTGCTCGATGAACTTTTTGATGTCGCCCACCTCTTTGTTGCACATTGTGGCAAGCTGCTCGGCGGTAAGGTTGGCGTTGTCCTCTAAAATTTTCAAAAGCTGATCCATAATTATTCTCCTTTGGAAATAGTTTTGATGATGTTGTCATAGGTGAGTCCGTATTTGTCCGCGATGTCGCGGGCGTAGCTCTTGCCGTCGGGCTTGGCGCGCAGGATGCGGAAGGAGCGTCTTCCCTCCTTTTCAATGCCCGCCACAAGCGTGTCGATCGGCACGCCGCCCGCGGGTGCGGTGCGCGCGTTGATGTTGTCGATCTCGGCGGCGAGCTCGTGCAGGTGCGTCGAAAAGACGCAGCGGCAGCCCACGCGGGAAAGTCCTGCCAGCACTTCTGCTGCGATGTAGGACGCCTCAAACGAGCCGGTTGAGGAAAGAGATTCGTCCAAAAGCACCAGACTCTTTTCCGTGATGGCGGCAAAAATGTCACAAAGGCGCGCGCACTCCTCGCCCAATCGACCCTTGTCGATGGTATCGTCTGCGCCCGTGGGGAAGTGAGTGAAAATGGCGTCTGCGGGGCTGATCACGGCCTCGTCTGCGGGAACGAACAATCCAAGCTGAAGCATTGCCTGTGCAAGGCCCACGGCACAGGTGATGACCGACTTGCCACCGCGGTTGGGGCCCGTGAGCACGTAGATGCCCGCCTTGTCGTCGAAGACCACGTCGTTGGTGACGATGGGATCCTCCACCTTAAGTGCCACGGCGGGGTTGTAAAGCGCGTGGGCGGTGAAGGCGCGTGCCTCGACGGGAGCGATCTGCGGCGCGCAGAGCTTGTTGCCCTTGATCTGTAGCGCGCGCATGAGGTTGGTGGCTTTAAGCACGAATTCGAATTCGGGCAGGAGGTTCAGCAGGAAGTCCGTGTTTTCCAGCACGTAGGTCTGCACGATCTTTTTCCAGGAACGCAGCGACTGGCGGTACACGTCGTTGATGGCGGAGTTGAACGCCAGCGACAGAGCAGTCTTTTGGTTCTCGGACTGCTTTTTGCCAAAGGGCACAAGGTTTGCGATGCAGGTGTATTCGTCCTCTTTGAAGTTCAGGCGCAGGATCTTGTGCAGTGTGTCGCCCGAGCGGAAGCTTTCGGGGTTGACCGAGAGCACGCCCGCCTCGCGCGGACGCAGCTGGGTGTCGAGATTGACGCCGATTGTCACGCTCTTGATCTCACGCACGCGATTGGTAAGCTCCGCGAGGCGCTCGTTGAGCTCGGCGTAATAGTCGCTTTCCACCAAGTTTTTGATATAGTCGCGCAGGGCGCAGAACGCCGTGCTTTGAAAGCTGTTCTCACCATTGCAAAATCCGTGGTAAAGCACGTCAATACTGGAGATGTACAGCTCGATTTCGGTCATGCCCGACAGATAATCGGCGGTGTCGCCACTCTCGTTTTGCAAGCGGCGCAGCTCCATAATGTCAAATAGAATGGGCACGAGTTTGGAAAGCGTTTTGCCGATTTGCTCGTGGGCAAGCATATCCGCAAAGATCTCCTGACGGTAGCGAATGACCGCAGGATCCATCGTGACGAAATGCGAAAGCTCCGAGTTTTTCAGCGGCAGCACCTCGGGCAGCCCCAGCTCCTCCAAGGTAAAATCGTCGATCGCGGGGACGTCGGCGCCGCTTCGGTGTGCTGCCATCGTGGCGGCATCGGGATATAGCAGACTGAAGTGGTCGAAGTTAAATTCAGACATGAGAGTCCCTCCTTGGAATGGGATAGGTCAGCGTTTTTGCGCGGGTGGGGAGCGTGAGATGGGTGAAGCCGCAATCCGTAAGGAGCGCAAGCCCCTTGTCAAAGTGCTGTGCTACACGTGCAGGCGCGTGGGCGTCGGAGCCAAGACACACGCGCGTGCCGCCAAGCGAGCGGTAAAGCGTGAGGATCTCGGGAGTGGGCATGCCCAGATCCGCGTCAAGGCAGGAGGTGTTCAGCTCCAGCGTGAGCTCTTTTTGCACGATCTTGTCAAAAAGATATTTCAATGCATCTTTGTGTGGAGTGAGGTCCAGCGCCTTGCCGTCACGGTGCATATAGCGATCCATATAGGTGAGGTGCGTGACGACGTGGATCCCGTCGAAATCGCAAAGCTGCATTTCCTCGGCGATCACGCGGTCGAAAAACGCGTGGATCTCGTCGCCGCCAAGGCGGTTGAAATCGAAGTAGTAAAAATCACGCTCGCCGGCAAGATTGTGCAGCGAGCCGAGCACCACGTCATAGGGGAGCTCCTCCAACAGCGCGCGTGCCTCGGCGGGGCAGTGATGGGCTTGACCGAGCTCGATGCCGACCAGCACGTCGATCTGGCCGCGGTATTTTTCCCTGATCGCGGCGATTGCCTCAAAAGCGCGCGCGCGCTCCAGCGGTGCGTAAAGGCCGGCCAGTTCGCAGTCGATGTCGCAGTGGTCGGTCACGGCGATGTGGGAAAGTCCCGCTGCGATGGCGGACTTGACAAGATTTTCGGGCGAGCTGTCCGGCTTGCCGTCAAAGGAATAAAAGCTGTGTGTGTGCAGATCGGCCAGCATGATCGCTCCCCCTTTTCTAAAATATATAGTATATTATAACACATTTTCGTGCGCGTTGTAAAGTCCTAAATTCTTTTTTATAATTGAAAACGAGAACGCCCCTTGCGAAAGCGGCGTTTTTGTGGTAAAATAAAGAAAATGCGAAAGGGGGCAAGCAGATGAGCCGAGAGCAAACAAAGATATTGATCTGTGGCGAGCGCGCGGTACAGCTGTGCGAAAAAACGGTGCACGCAGGCTTTGTGGCGCGTGCAGATAAGTCCTTTTTGCGCGCCCTTGCCGAGAATAAAGTCTTTCAAACTCCCACCGAGCTTTGGCTTGCGGGAAATGTGCACGCTATGCCACTCCTGCGCCACGCGGGTGTGGAGGAAACCTTTGTGTCGGGAGATGGCTCTGACTTTGAAAAGTTCCGATTTTTCTGTACCGTTATGGGGGATAGTGTAGCAAATCCCCTCAAGCTCGCGTGCCATGCGACGTTGCGCGAGCTGTTTGATTGTGAGCTCGTTTTGAATGAAACGAATTGCAGTGAGATCTGGCGCGTGGTGTGCGAGAACCTTTCGCACGAGGACCTTACCCCCTGTGCGTACGCGAAAAAATGCGGCGTGGACACCGTACTGGTGAGCGTTGCGCCTTGGGAGAGCTTGACGGATTTTGTTCACGTATGCGATCTGCGCGTCCTGCCTGTTTTTGCACCCGACGCTTACTTTTTGCCGAATGGCAGGGATTTTGCCGCCGCCGTACGCGCGCTGGACGGCGAGATCGGTGATTGGAAAAGCTTTTGTGCCGCGCTGGAGCGCTCGCTTGACCGCTTTGCGGCAAGCGGCTGTCGCGTGGCAATGCACAGTGTGCTGCCCATAGAATTCTGCCGCCCCAACGAATATCACGCGGCGCTGTATTTTGAAAGGGCGCTTGCCGGTGAGGTGCTGGAGGGCAAGGAGCTTGCCCTGTATCAGGCACAGCTGTGGCGCGTGCTTTCCGCCGCCTATGCGGGGCGGGATATGACTCTGGAGCTGCTTGTGGGTGAAACGCCCGCAAAGGCGGAGAAAAGTCATACCGTTTCGAGGGGTTTTTCTGCCAAAGCCGCAAGAGAGCTGCTGGATTATCTGCGCGAGCGCGTGGGACTTGCGCGCACGGTGCTCTATACCGAACAGGCGCCATTGATCCCCACGGTCGCGGCACTGGCGGCGCGCTATCCCGCGCTTGCCGAGGACGTGCCGCAGATTGCGCTTGGCGTGTGGCAGGGTGCACCTGCCGACGTGCGCGCTCAGCTGCGCGCGCTGGCAAGCGTCACGTCGCTTTCTACTTGCACGGGCGCGCTCCCCGACGCGCGCTTGCCCCATTTCCCGTGGGCACCCGCCCTTTTTCACCGCGCGCTTTGCTCCGAGCTTGCCGACTGGGACGCCCACGGCGAAACCTGCGCGGGTGAGGAAAATCTCTGCCGCGTGATTACGCGCCTTACAGGCGAGAATATGCGAAAATACTACAAATTATAAAAACACCCCGTAACGGTGAAATCTCGCACCGTTACGGGGGATTTTTATATATCGAACAGCTTGATCGACTTGATGGCGGAGCCGTTTTCATACTCGCGCACCTCGCCAAGGGCGAAGAAGTCGCCCTGCTCGTTGCAAAGGCGCACGCGCGTGCTGACGGCATAGTCGGTGGCGATCTTTTTTTGGTAGATCTCGCAACCGCTGCGGCACAGCTTTTCGTAAAAGGCGGGCAGACAAACGCGCTGGAGCTCCTCAAAGAGCTGCTCGGTTGGCAGCAAAAGTGCCACGCGCTCCTCGTCGCACAGCGCGTCGAGTGCCTCGATCGTGTGGCAGTCCGAAAGGGGGAAGCCTCCTGTTTCGGTGCGGCAAAGCGCCGCCATCGCGCCGCCACACCCCAACGCCTTGCCGATGTCGGCGCACAGCGTGCGAATGTAGGTGCCGGAGGAGCAGCTGACCGAAAGCTCGTAGTCGTTTTGTGCCAGATGTCGGCAGGTGATCGCGTGGATCGTGACGGGGCGTGCCTCGCGCTCGATCTCAATGCCCTTGCGCGCCAGATCGCACAGTTTCTGGCCGTTGACCTTTAGCGCACTGTACATGGGGGGCGTTTGCAGGATCTCGCCTACAAAGCCGTCGGCCACCTCGATCACGCGTTCGGGTGAGGGAATATCCCCCGAAACGGTAAGCGTTTTTCCGGTGATGTCCTCGGTGTCTGTGGTGAGTCCCAGGCGCATCACGGCGCGATAGGACTTGCTTTTTACGCTCAGATATTCCGCCGCCTTTGCCGCGCGTCCCACCAGCACCACAAGCACACCCGTGGCCATGGGATCCAGCGTGCCCGTGTGTCCCACACGGCGCGTGTGAAAGAGGCGTCGCACCGCGCCCACGACGTCGTGCGAGGTCTTGCCCTCGGGCTTGTGGATCAGCAGAACGCCGGATACTTCGGTACTCAAAGCAGAACGTCCTCCAGCTTGCGCTTGGGCACGTGGTGCACGTTTTGTTCGTCGCGGTAATAGCCAAGGGTGCCCGTTTCGGCATCCTCCAGCACCACTGTTTCGGCGGGCGTGCCGAGCGCGATCACCAAAAGCGGCTGATAGCGCGCGGGGACACCCAAGTCAGCACAAAGACGGGTGGGCTCAAAGCTGCCTAACATGCAGCCGCCAAAGCCGCGCTCCGTGGCGCCGAGGAGAATCGTTTGGGCGGCGATGCCGCAATCCTTGAGTGCAAGACTTTCGGGCGAGGCGGCCTCACTGTCGGCAAAAATGGCGATAAAGCCCGTGGGCTTTTGTCCCTCGGGCGGGAGTTTTACAGAAAGCGCGCTCGCATATCGCGTATTGTTGAGGATTAGGGCGCGCTCCCTCTCGTCGCTTATGATGCGGTAGCGCAAGGGTTGCTTGTTCATGCCGGACGGCACGCTTCTTGCCAGATCCACAAGTTCGCGCATGTCCTGCACGGTGATCGGGCGGCTCTCATCAAAGGCGCGGTAGCTGCGATTTTTCAGAATCAGATCCTTGAGCATACTTACTCCTTAAATTTGACCGTGACGGCGTGAATGGGATAGCCCTTTTCCGACCAGTTGCGCTCGTATTCGGTCATCACGTTCCCCTCGTTAAAGGGGGAGTTGTGCAGATCGCGGGTGAGGTTCGTCATTTCAAGCCCCATGGCCTCAAACTCCTCCAGCGAGAAGTCGAAAAGTCCCACATTGTCGGTCTTGAAACGAAGAACGCCGCCCTTTTTCAATACCGTTTGGTATCTTTCCAGGAAAAGTCGGTGCGTCAGGCGTCTTTTTTTATGTCCTGCCTTGGGCCAGGGATCGCTGAAGTTCAGATACAGGCAGTCCACGCTGTGCGCGGGAAGCCATTCGGTCAGGTTCTCGGCGTTGCCGATGAGGAAGCGCAGGTTATCGGGGCGCGTGTTCGCCTCGCGCTCTGCCTTTTCCAGAGCAAGGCACGCCACGTCGGGAACGCGCTCCATGGCAATGAAGTTCACGTCGGGGTTGGCGGCTGCCATGCCGCAGGCAAAGCTGCCCTTGCCGCAGCCGATCTCCAGATGGAGCGGACGCTTTTCGGTGAAGGGCGCTTGCGGGTCGTCCTTCAGAATGGCGGGATCCTCGATGAGTAGATGAGCACAGGCGGCGATGCGCTCGGCGCCGTGCTTTTTCTTGCGGGCGCGCATCAGACGTTAAAGCGGAAGACGACGATGTCGCCATCCTGCATGACGTATTCCTTACCCTCGGAGCGCAGAAGTCCCGCTTCCTTCACACCGTTCAT
Organism: Eubacteriales bacterium; assembly: GCA_045661265.1. Lineage (GTDB taxonomy): Bacteria > Bacillota > Clostridia > Oscillospirales > CAG-272 > Firm-07. Next base: position 814 of record JAZRFG010000001.1, on the reverse strand, counting down.
CGTGCCGATGCGCTCAAGGTCTGCAAAGCTCACGACCTCAGCGCGAATGAAGCCGCGCTCGAAGTCGCTGTGGATCTTGCCGGCGGCGCCGGGTGCTTTGGTGCCGCGCGTGATCGTCCAGGCGCGCACCTCCTTGGGGCCGGCGGTGAGGAAGCTGATCAGACCCAGCAGCGAATAGCTTGCCTTGATAAGGCGGTCAAGGCCGCTTTCCGCGATGCCCAGGTCCTCAAGGAACGCTTGCTTTTCCTCGGCGGAAAGCTCGGCGATCTCTGCCTCGATCTGTGCGCAAACGGGCAGCACCTCGGCGTGCTCGCTGGCGGCAAACGTCTTCAGCTTTTGATAGTGGGGGTTGTTCACGGGCTCCTCGCTTGCCTCGTCCTCGCTGACGTTTGCCGCATAGATGACGGGCTTCATCGTAAGCAGGGGCGTGTCGTAAAGCATTGCCTTCTCATCCTCGGAAAGCTCCACCGTGCGGGCGGTAAAGCCGTCGGAAAGAGCCTTGTAGATGCGCTCGAACAGTGCCAATTCTCCGGCAAGCGTCTTGTCGCCCTTCATCGCCTTCTTTACGCGGTCAATGCGGCGTTCCACCATTTCCATGTCGGAAAAGATCAGCTCCATATTGATGGTTTCCACGTCGCGCATGGGATCTACGGCGCCGTCTACGTGGATGATGTTGTCATCGTTGAAGCAGCGTACCACGTGAATGATGGCATCCACCTCGCGGATGTGAGACAGGAATTTGTTGCCCAATCCCTCGCCCTTGGAGGCACCGCGCACAAGACCTGCGATGTCCACAAATTCGATCACGGCGGGA